>NZ_JBQQCE010000106.1:0-24664 GCF_052245645.1 Streptomyces sp. KR55
TGCGACACCCCCCGCGTTCAGGTCTTTTACTCGCCGGTGCCGCCGCGCTCTCCCTGCTGGGCACCGCGGTCGCACCCGTCGTCACGGCCCAGGGAGCCACGCCCGCCTGCACGGTGGAGTACTCCGTCACCAGCCAGTGGGACACCGGCTTCCAGGGCGCCGTGACCCTCACCAACAACATGGCAGCAGTGAGCAGTTGGAGTCTCACCTTCGACTTCGCGGGCGGCCAGAAGGTCAGCCAGGGCTGGAACGCCAAGTGGTCCCAGTCGGGTACGACGGTCACCGCGGCCAACGAGAACTGGAACGGCTCACTGGCCACCGGCGCGAGCGTCAGCGCCGGCTTCCTCGCCTCCTGGTCGGGGGGCAACGCCGCACCGACGTCGTTCAGGCTGAACGGCACGACATGCAACGTCGACACGGAACCCACCCCGACGCCCACCGATCCGACCGACCCCCCGGACCCCGGTGACGGGCCCCCGGTCCTGAGCGTCTCCGGCAACAAGCTCGTGGACGCCGAGGGCGCCACCCGGCGGCTGCTCGGCGTCAACCGTTCCGGCGGCGAGTTCGCGTGCGTGCAGGGATACGGCATCTGGGACGGCCCGGTCGACGACGCCGCGATCAAGGCCATCGCCGACTGGAACGCCAACACCGTCCGCATCCCGCTCAACGAGGAGTGCTGGCTCGGCACCTCCAACATCGAGCCGGAGTACGCCGGCGCCCACTACATCGACGCCGTCAAGGACCTGGTGACCCGGGTGAAGGCACACGGCATGACGCCGATGCTGGAACTCCACTGGTCCTGGGGCCAGTACACGGGCAACTCGGCCGGCTGCTCCGACATCCACGCCAGCTGCCAGAAGCCGATGCCCAACATGGAGTACACGCCGTCGTTCTGGTCCTCGGTGGCGGGCACCTTCAAGGACGATCCGACCGTCGTCTTCGACCTGTTCAACGAGCCCTACCCGGACCGCGCCACCTCGACGGCGGAGCAGGCCTGGACCTGCTGGCGCGACGGCGGCACCTGCCCCGGCATCGGCTACCAGGTCGCCGGCATGCAGGACCTGATCGACGCGATCCGGGCCACCGGCGCGAAGAACCTGATCCTGGCCGGCGGGCTCGCGTACTCCAACGACCTCAGCCAGTGGCTGACGTACAAGCCCAGCGACCCGGCGGGCAATCTCGCCGCCGCCTGGCACGTGTACAACTTCAACGTCTGTGCCAACGAGAGCTGCTGGGACTCCACCCTCGCCCCGGTCGCCGCCCAGGTGCCGCTCGTCGCGGGCGAGATCGGCGAGAACACCTGCGCACACTCCTTCATCGACCGCGTCATGGCCTGGTTCGACGCGCGTGAGCTCTCCTACCTCGGCTGGACCTGGAACACCTGGAACTGCACCTCCGGTCCCGCCCTGATCTCCAGCTACGACGGAACTCCCACGTCGTACGGAATCGGGCTGCGCGATCACCTGCGCGGCCTCGACGGATAACCCCAACCCAGGAAACCCCAACCCAGGAACACCCATCCCAGGAACACCCGTCCCGGGAACCCGATTCAGGAAGAGGAACCCGCACTGATGAGCCGTACCAGAACAAGAACGGCATTGCTCGCCGCCCTGGCGCTCGTGGGCGGTGCCACCGGGACCGCGATAGCGGCGGCCCCCGGCGACGTCGGCGCCGCCGCCGTCCCCTGCACCGTCGACTACCAGGTGCAGAACCAGTGGGACACCGGCTTCACCGCCTCCGTCACGGTCACCAACCACAGCGCCGCGAAGAACGCCTGGTCGCTGAAGTGGTCGTACGCCGGCAACCAGCAGATCACCAGCGCCTGGAACGCGAAGGTCAGCCAGAGCGGCGCCGCCGTCACGGCCGCCAACGAGGGCTACAACGGGACGCTGGCCACCGGCGGTTCGGTCAGCTTCGGCTTCAACGGCACGTACAGCGGCACCAACGCCGTCCCGGCGACCTTCACCCTCGACGGCGTGACCTGCAACGTCGACGACGGAGGCGGCGGCCCCACGGATCCGCCGGACCCCGACCCCACCGCGCGGGTCGACAATCCCTACTCCGGGGCCAAGGTGTACGTGAACCCCGAGTGGTCCGCGAAGGCCGCCGCCGAACCGGGCGGCAGCCGGATCTCCGACCAGCCGACGGGCGTGTGGCTCGACCGGATCGCCGCCATCAACGGCGTGAACGGCGGCATGGGCCTGCGCGACCACCTCGACGAGGCGCTGGAGCAGAAGGGCTCCGACGAGCTCGTCGTTCAGCTGGTCATCTACAACCTGCCCGGCCGTGACTGCGCGGCCCTCGCCTCCAACGGCGAGCTGGGCCCGACGGAGATCGACCGGTACAAGACCGAGTACATCGACCCGATCGCCGCGATCCTCGCCGACCCGAAGTACGCGGACCTGCGGATCGTCACCACCGTCGAGATCGACTCGCTGCCGAACCTGGTCACCAACACCGGCAGCCGCCCGACGGCCACCCCGCAGTGCGATGTGATGAAGGCCAACGGCAACTACGTCAAGGGCGTCGGCTACGCGCTCAACAAGCTCGGCGACGTGCCGACCGTCTACAACTACGTGGACGCCGGACACCACGGCTGGATCGGCTGGGACGACAACTTCGCAGCCTCGGCCAACACCTTCAAGGAGGCGGCCACCGCCGAGGGCGCCACGGTGAACGACGTCCACGGCTTCATCACCAACACGGCGAACTACAGCGCCCTGAAGGAGGAGAACTTCACGATCAACGACGCCGTGAACGGCACCTCGGTGCGCCAGTCCAAGTGGGTCGACTGGAACCGCTACGTCGACGAGCTGTCGTTCGCGCAGGCGTTCCGCAGCCAGCTGGTCTCGGTCGGCTTCGACGCGGGCATCGGCATGCTGATCGACACGTCCCGCAACGGCTGGGGCGGCTCCGCCCGGCCCACCGGCCCCGGCGCGCTGACCAGCGTGGACACCTACGTCGACGGGGGCCGCTACGACCGCCGGATCCACGTCGGCAACTGGTGCAACCAGTCCGGCGCCGGCCTGGGCGAGCGCCCGCAGGCCGCTCCCGCGGCGGGCATCGACGCCTACGTGTGGATGAAGCCGCCCGGCGAGTCCGACGGGGCCAGCCGGGAGATCCCGAACGACGAGGGCAAGGGCTTCGACCGGATGTGCGACCCGACCTACACGGGCAACGCCCGGAACAACTTCAACATGTCGGGCGCCCTGCCGGACGCACCGCTGTCCGGGCACTGGTTCTCCGCACAGTTCCGGCAGCTGATGGCGAACGCGTACCCGCCGCTGTCGTGACCTGATCCGGTCCGCCGGGGTCATCCCTCCCGGGACAGACCCCGGCGGATCGCGAACTCCACGGCCGAGTAGTCCCCATCGGCCCGGTCCAGCTCCACCTGCTGCGCCGGACACAGCGGCGGCTGCGCCATGAAGCGGGGCCGGGTGCCATGGTGCGGCTGGGCGGCGTGCACCAGGAACGGATGACAGAGGTAGACGTCTCCGGGACGGCCGGTGGCGTACGCCTGCGGGCGGTGCGCGGAGGCCGCGTCCACCTTCGGGCCGAGCTCCAGGAAGGAGGCGCCCGCCTCGCCGTACGGCTCCAGGACCGGCGGTACGTCGAGATGCGAGCCGACTCTGATGCGGGTCGGGGCGTCCGCCTCGGTCACCTCGCTGAACAGGAACAGCATCAGCAGGGCACGGTCCTTCGACCGCACGTTGGTGTGCCACAGGGTCGCGCCCTCGGGAAGGTAACTCCCCTCGATGTGCCAGCCCGCGTCGTCCGGCTCCTCCTCGTGCGGGAACCGCAGCGGGAAACTGCCCAGCGCATAGCGCGGCACCCAGCGCCCCGCGCCGACCAGCACGTCGAACGCCTCGTGCAGCACGGGGGAGTTGGCGGCGGCGGCGAACGGGCCCTGTGCCATCGCGGCCACCCAGTGCACCGGGTCCTTCCACGTGCCCGGGTCCTCCGGGTCGTATCCCGTCTCCCGCCACAGCAGCCGCGCGCAGTCCTCGGCGACGCGTGGCGGGAAGGCACCCTCGATCCTCACGAACCCGTCCTCGAGGAACCGCTCCACCATCTCGTCGTCCATGCCGGCCATGGTGGGTGAGCCCGGCGTGCGTCCGCATCCCATTTTCTGACGCCCATCTCTTTGCAGTTCCGGCAACGGAACTTGCCCCCTGGTGGTGCGCCGCCGCACGCTGGCCGTATCCGGAGGAGAGGCTGACCACCATGGCGCACGACCACGAACACGATCACGGCCATCACCATCACGGCCACGGCCACCACGACCACGCCGACATCGACTGGGCCGAGATGGGCCCGCTGCTGGAAGCGCAGGCGGAGCTGTTCACCCCGCTGTACGAGCGGGCGCTGGCCTGGCTCGCGAAGCGGCAGACCGACCCGGGGCTGATCGTCGACGCGGGCAGCGGTCCCGGTGTCGTCGCCTGTCTGCTCGCCGAGGCCTTCCCGGGGGCCCGGGTCGTCGCGGTCGACGGCACCGAACCGCTGCTGGAGCGGGCCGGTGCCCGGGCGAAGCGGCTGGGCGTCGCCGACCGCTTCGCCACGCTCTCGGGTGACCTTCCTGAGGTTCTCGGCGAACTGGACTACCCCGCCGACCTGCTCTGGGCCAGCCGGAGTCTGCACCACCTCGGCGACCAGCGGGCCGCGCTCGCCGCCTTCGCCGGGCACCTGGCACCCGGCGGCACGCTCGCCCTCATGGAGGGTGGGCTGCCCTCCCGGTTCCTGCCGCGTGACATCGGCATCGGCCGCCCCGGACTGCAGGCGCGGCTCGACGCGCTGGAGGAGGAGCGGTTCGCGGAGATGCGCTCGTCCCTGCCCGGTGCCGTCGCCGAGACGGAGGACTGGCCGGCGCTGATGACCTCCGCGGGCCTGAAGCCCACCGGCACCCGCAGCTTCCTGCTGGACCTGCCCGCCCCGGCGACCGGCCGGGCCCGCGCCTACATCGCCGCCTCCCTGTCCCGGCTGCGCGATGCCTTCGGCGACCAACTCGACGCCACCGACCGCGCCACCCTGGACCGACTCCTCGACCCCGACGACAAGGCGAGCGTCCATCACCGTCCGGACGTCTTCGTCCTGGCGGCGCACACGGTCCACACGGCGACCAGGACCCTGTAGACCGACTGACTGACATATGCGAAGCGCCCCAGGAACCGGTGTGGTTTCCGGGGCGCTTCGGCTCGTGTGTCAGCCCATGTCGAAGGTGGCCGGGTCCGGGCCCAGCCGCCGGTCCTCGTTGAGCGCGCTGATCGCCGCGAGGTCCTCGGTGTCCAGCGCGAAGTCGAAGACGTCGATGTTCTCCTCGATCCGGGACGGCGTCACGGACTTCGGGATCACGATGGTGCCGAGCTGGAGGTGCCAGCGGAGCACGACCTGGGCGGGCGTGCGGTTGTGCTTCTGGGCGATGGCCACGATCGCCGGAACCTCCAGCAGACCCCTGCCCGAGCCGAGCGGCGACCAGGCCTCGGTGTGGATGCCCTGCTCCGCGTGGTACTCACGGGCGGCATGCTGCTGGAGGTGCGGGTGCAGCTCGATCTGGTTGACCGCGGGGATGACCGACGTCTCGGTGATCAGCCGCTCCAGGTGCTCCGGCAGGAAGTTGGAGACGCCGATGGCGCGGATCCGGCCGTCGGCGTGGAGCTTCTCGAAGGCCTTGTAGGTGTCGACGTACTTGCCCCTGGACGGCAACGGCCAGTGGATCAGGTACAGATCCACGTACTCCAGGCCGAGCTTGCCGAGGGAGACGTCGAAGGCGCGCAGAGTGGACTCGTACCCCTGGTCGCTGTTCCAGAGCTTGGTGGTGACGAAGAGGTCCTCGCGGGGGAGCCCGGAGGCGGCGATGGCCCTGCCGGTGCCCTCTTCGTTGCCGTAGATCGCCGCTGTGTCGATGCTGCGGTACCCGGCCTCAAGCGCCGTCGCCACCGCCCGCTCCGCCTCGTCGTCCGGCACCTGCCAGACGCCGAAGCCCAGCTGGGGCATCGCGACGCCGTTGTTGAGGATGATCGGGGGGACCTTGCTGCTCACGAGCTCTTGATCCTTCGGTTGTCGTCAGGTGGTACTCCTATCGTCAACGATCACGAGTCCCCATGCATTCCTGACCGCAGAATCCGCCGGAATCAGATACGCGCCTCACGTCTGGTACAGGGCGTTCACCTCGTTGGCGTAGGCGTTCTCGATCGCCTTCCGCTTGAGCTTCAGGGACGGGGTGAGCAGTCCGTGCTCCTCGGTGAACGGCTGCGCGAGGATACGGAAGGTGCGGATCGACTCGGCCTGCGAGACAAGCGTGTTCGCGGCGACCACCGCGCGCCGCACCTCGGTCTCCAGATCCTGGTCATGCACCAGTTCGGCGGGGGACAGCTGGGGCTTGTTGCGCATCTGGAGCCAGTGCTCGACGGCCTCCTGGTCCAGGGTGACCAGGGCCGCGACGTACGGGCGGTCGTTGCCGACGACGATGCACTGGGCGACCAGCGGGTGGTCGCGTACGCGTTCCTCCAGCAGTCCCGGCGCGACGCTCTTGCCGCCCGACGTGACCAGGATTTCCTTCTTGCGGCCGGTGATGGTGAGGAAGCCGTCCTCGTCGAGGGACCCCAGGTCGCCGGTGGCCAGCCAGCCGTCGTGCAGGGTCTCGTCGGTGGCCTTGGGGTTGTTGAGGTAGCCCTGGAAGACGTTCGGGCCGTGCAGCCAGATCTCGCCGTCGTCCGCGATGTGCACGGTCATGCCGGGGATGGGCTGTCCGACCGTGCCGTACCGGGTGCGGTGCGGCGGGTTGGCGGTCGCGGCCGCCGTGGACTCGGTCAGGCCGTACCCCTCGTAGATCGGCACGCCCGCGCCCGCGAAGAACAGGCCGAGCCGCCGGTCCATCGCCGAGCCGCCCGACATCGCATTGCGCACCCGGCCGCCCATCGCCTCGCGCACCTTGGAGTAGACGAGCTTGTCGAAGAGCTGGTGCTGCATGCGCAGACCCGCCGAAGGGCCGGGCCCGATCCCCCACGCCTTCGCCTCCACCGCGTCCGCGTACCGCACGGCGACGTCCACGGCCTTCTCGAACGGCCCGGACTTGCCCTCCCGCTCCGCCTTGCGGCGGGCGGCGTTGAAGACCTTCTCGAAGATGTACGGCACCGCGAGGAAGAACGTCGGCTTGAAGGCGGCCAGGTCCGGCAGCAGGGCCGCGGCGTTGAGCTGCGGCTGGTGGCCGAAGCGGACCCTGCCGCGGATGGCGGCGACCTCCACCATCCGGCCGAAGACATGGGCGAGCGGCAGGAAGAGCAGCGTCGCCGCCTCGTCGCCCTTCTTGGAGTGGAACACCGGCTCCCAGCGCTCGATGACGGTGTCCGCCTCGTACATGAAGTTGCCGTGCGAGAGGACGCAGCCCTTGGGGCGGCCGGTCGTGCCCGACGTGTAGATGACGGTCGCGACCGAGTCCGGGGTGACCGCCTTGCGGTGCCGGTGCACCATCTCGTCGTCGAGGTGGGCGCCCGCGTCGTACAGCTCCTGGACCGCGCCCGCGTCCAGCTGCCACAGCCGGCGCAGCCGGGGGAGCCGGTCGATGACCGTGGCGATCGTCATC
The DNA here is from genome assembly GCF_052245645.1 of Streptomyces sp. KR55. NCBI lineage: Bacteria > Bacillati > Actinomycetota > Actinomycetes > Kitasatosporales > Streptomycetaceae > Streptomyces > Streptomyces sp. KR55. The sequence goes on from NZ_JBQQCE010000106.1 coordinate 7,580, forward strand.
GCGTGGTCCTCGTGCTCGACGATCGCGGCCGTCACCTCCGCGTCGTACAGCATCCAGAAGCACTGCTCGGCCGAGGAGGTCGGGTAGACCGGCACCACCTGGGCGCCGATCGTCCACAGGGCGAAGTCGAACAGCGTCCACTCGTAGCGGGTGCGGGACATGATGGCGACCCGGTCGCCGAACCGGACACCCTGGGCGAGCAGGCCCTTGGCCAGGGCGAGGACCTCGTCGCGGAACTCGGCCGCGGTCACGTCCCGCCACTGCCCCGACTCGTCCTTGCGGCCGAGCGCGATGTGCAGCGGGTCCTCCTGGGCGTGCTCGAAGACGGCGTCGGCCAGACCGCCCACCGGGGGTGCCAACGCCAAGGGAGGATTGGTGAACTCGCGCAAACCCGTTCCCCGCTCTCTGTGACGGCTCCCTGTGACGCTCCGCACAGGCGGTGAAAGCTACCCCACACGCCGTCGTGTGGGGAGGGGGCGCGAAAGCCGAGCAGTGCTCAGGTATGCGCTGGTCAGCGGGGAAAATACGCGCACATGGGGAAGGGTCGGACAGATTCCTGACGGTGGAGTAAGTTTCGGTGCCGTAATCTCCACGGAATCTGTACGACCCGATTACGGCCCCGCGCCGGCCGGAACGTCAGCGCCGGTGCAGCCGGTCGCCCGCCGCCAGGATCGCCGTGGCCAGGGCGTCGGCGGGCCCCTGGGCGGCGGCGGGCCGGCGGTGTCCGTGGATCAGGACGAAGTCGACCTGGCCGAGCTCGGGCAGGCCGAAACGGTCGGGCACCCGGACCAGGCCGGGCGGGACGAAGCCCCGGGAGTGGGCCATCACGCCGAGGCCCGCGCGGGCGGCCGCGATCAGTGCGTTGAGGCTGCCGCTGGTGCAGGCGATGCGCCACTCGCGCCCCTGCCGCTGAAGCGCATCCAGGGCGCGCTCGCGGGTGATGCCGGGCGGGGGATAGACGATCAGCGGGACCGGACGGTCGGGGTCGAGGCGCAGACGTTCCGCGCCGATCCAGACCAGCCGGTCGTGCCACACCAGCTCCCCGCGCGGATCCTCGGTCCGCCGCTTGGCCAGCACCAGGTCCAGCTTCCCGGCCGCGAGCTGCTCGTGCAGCGTCCCCGACAGTTCGACGGTGAGCTCCAGGTCGACCTCGGGATGGTCGTGCCGGAACCCCTCCAGGATCTCCGGCAGCCGGGTCAGCACGAAGTCCTCCGAGGCGCCGAAGCGCAGCCGGCCGCGCAGCCGGGTGCCGGTGAAGAACGCCGTGGCCTGCTCGTGCACCTCCAGGATCCGGCGCGCGAAGCCGAGCATCGCCTCGCCGTCCTCCGTCAGCTGCACGGAGTGGGTGTCCCGGCTGAACAGCTGCCGCCCGGTGGCGCCCTCCAGCCGGCGTACGTGCTGGCTGACGGTCGACTGACGCAGCCCCAGCCGCCGCGCGGCCTGGGTGAAGCTCAGCGTCTGGGCCACCGCGAGAAACGTCCGCAGGTGGGAAGGGTCGTACACCGTGCCAGCTTATCGCCGATCGTGATGACAGTCAGAGTGGTATGCCGGATTCCCGATCGGCCTGCCGAGGAGCACGATGGAGAGGGGACCTCTTGGCTCCCGTACCGCCGAGCACAAGCAAGTGGAGCACCGTGAAACGCCTGCGATGGCCGCGTTGGCTGCCGATCGACCCGTACATCCTGCTGCTGCTCGGGACGGTGGGCCTCGCGGCGCTCCTCCCGGCGCGCGGTACAGGTGCCGACGTGGCCTCCGGCGCCTCCACCGCCGCGATCGCTCTCCTCTTCTTCCTCTACGGCGCCCGGCTGTCCACCCGCGAGGCGCTGGACGGGCTCAGGCACTGGCGGCTGCACGTCACCGTCCTCGCCTGCACCTTCGTGATCTTCCCGCTGCTCGGCCTCGCCGCCCGCGGGCTGGTGCCGGTGTTTCTCACCCACTCGCTGTGGACGGGTCTGCTCTTCCTCACCCTCGTCCCGTCGACCATCCAGTCGTCGATCGCTTTCACCTCGATCGCCCGCGGCAACGTGCCCGCCGCGATCTGCGCCGGCTCCTTCTCCTCCCTGGCGGGCATCGTCATCACCCCGCTGCTGGCGGCCGCGCTGCTCGGTGGCAGTGCCGGCGGGTTCGATGCGGACTCGATCGTCAGGATCGTGCTGCAACTCCTTGTGCCGTTCCTGGCCGGGCAGTTGCTGCGCCGCTGGATCGGAGGGTTCGTCACACGCCACCGGAAGGGTCTCGGCCTCGTCGACCGCGGGTCGATCCTCCTCGTCGTCTACACCGCGTTCAGCGAGGGCATGGTCCAGGGCGTCTGGCACCAGGTCAGCCCCGCCCGGCTGGGCGGACTGCTCGCCGTCGAGGCGGTGCTGCTCGCCGTCATGCTCGCCCTGACCTGGTACGGCGCCAAGGCGCTGGGCTTCAACCGGGCGGACCGGATCGCCATCCAGTTCGCCGGCTCGAAGAAGTCGCTGGCCTCCGGACTGCCCATGGCGAGCGTGCTGTTCGGGGCCGAGGCGTCGCTGGCCGTGCTGCCGCTGATGCTGTTCCACCAGATGCAGCTGATGGTGTGCGCGGTGATCGCCAGGCGCCGCTCCCACGACCCCGTCGAGCCGCTCACCGCGCCGCCGCCAGCCGCAGTGTCACGAACCGCGGTCGGTACAGGCTCACGTTCCCGTTGATCTGCGCGGACGCGCCCGTGGTCGCCAGCCAGTTGACGTCGTAGCTCAGGACGAGGCGATCCTTGCCGCCGACGTCGGGGTGCGCCTGCGGGTTGTACGCGGCGACCCCGCCGGCCGGCAGCGGTGGGCTGAAGCTGCGGGTCGGCCCGTGCCACGGCCCGGTGGGCGAGCAGGCCCAGTACGACGTCACCGTGGTCAGCCCCCGCGCCCCGGCGGCCATGTTGAACAGCACGTACGTGTCCTCGTCTCTGACCACCGAGAACGCGCTGCCCACACCGGTGCGCCGCTGGTCCCCGAGCACCGGAGCCGGACGCGACCCGGTGACCCATGCGGAGCCGTCCCAGTACTCCCAGGCGGCGGGGTCGGCGAGCCCGCCCGCCGGCACCCGCGCCACATACGCGGAGGAGGTCGGGCGGGACGCGGCCTGCCCGTCGTTGCCGCCGAAGACGTAGGTCCAGCCGCCGTCCGTCAGCAGCGTCGTCCCGAACAGCACGCGCCGGGACGGGTCCGGCATCCGCTGCTGGTCGGACACCCTGGCGATGCCCTCGACGCGCAGGTCCGGCAGGGACAGCGTGGCGACTTCGGTGGCGAGGGGCACGCCGTAGATCCACGGCGCCTGACCCGCCGCTCGCGTCCACAGCAGCACCCGTACGACCTGCTCCGACGAGCCGGGGGAGCGCGGCTCGACCCGGGCGGCGACCGGCCAGCGCCACTGGTTCGGGGCCGGGTCGGGGAAGAGGGGCGCGGGCAGTGTCGTACTCAGGCGGCCGTCGGACATCACGACGGCCGAGTTGCGCACCAGCGGCGCCGTCGGGTCGCGCCAGGCGTACGACTCGCCGGACGGGTTGGGCGGGGCGTGCACGGGGCCGAGGTAGGTGTCGGAGAACAGCCACAGCACCCGGCCGTCCGGCAGCCGCAGCGAGTGGGTGCCGTCGCCGCCGGTCCAGTCGTCGGTGCGGGTCGCGTCGTCGCCGTAGTGGGCGAACTCGGCGGTGAGCGCGTCGTGCGGCGACCAGGACGCGATCGTACGGGCCTCGCACGCGGCGCCGCCCTCCCGGTCGTCGTCCGGGAGGGCGGTGAGCAGCACGGCCGCGAGAACCAGGGTCAGCAGCAGGCCGACCCCGGCTCCCGTCCGCTGTCGTGCACGTACGTCGTCGGGAACGTTCCTGGACATTAGCGGCCGGCGGCCACCTGGTCCATGGGGAGCCACAGCACGTTGTCGAAGTCCGGGCAGGTGTGCGTCTCGTGTACGTCGGCGATCTCGGTGTCGCTGAGCGCCCGGTCCCAGACGCGGACCTCGTCGATGGCCCCGGTGAAGAAGGCCCGGCTGTCCATGCTCTGGCCGATGTGCACGCCGAACGGCGAGTTGCGGCTGACGGAGCCGGGCACGTCGGCCGTGCTGCTGGGGCTGCCGTCGATGAACAGGGTCAGTCGTCCGTCGCCGCGGCGCAGTGCGAGGTGGTGCCATCGGCCGTCGTTGTGGGCGCCGGTGGTGCTCACGGAGGCCGACCGTACGGTCGTCGCGTCCTCCCGGGTGGTGATCAGGCCGCGTACCCGGTCGGCGGCGGGTTCACCGCGCAGCCACACCTGGGGCTGGCTGTTGCCCACGCCGCCCATCCACAGCAGCGGCTGATCTCCGCTCCCGGCGGTGTAGCGGAACCACAGGGAGGCGGTGAAGTCCTTGGTGTCGAGCGGAAGTTGGGGGCGGTACGGAAGGCGTACGGCGTCGTCGGTGCCGTCGAAGGCCAGCGCGCCGCCCGACACGCCGCTCGTGCGCGCGGCGCCGCCGAGCACGGCAGCCGGTTGGCCGAGCACGGCATGGTCGGGCGTGGCCGGGTCGGCGCCGCGGCGCGGCTTCAGCCACTCCTCGTTGAAGCGGGCGAAGCGGATCTCGTCGCGGGCGTCGACCGTGCCGCCCTCGTACAGCAGGCCTGCGGTGCTGTCGTCGATCGGCGCCAGGTCGGAGTAGCCGGACCAGTCCCTGGTGACGACGGTGCCGCGGTCCACGCTCTCCCAGGTGCGGCCGCCGTCGTAGGAGGAGCGGATCATCATCGTCCGGCGGCGGTCGGGGTCACCGGGGCAGGACAGCAGCATCCGGTCGCCGAGGCGCAGCGTGGCGCACTGGACCTGGGGCGCGTAGAGGTCGGGGACGGGCTGGAAGGGGGTGGCGAAGCTGTCGCCGCCGTCGCGGCTGACGGTCTGGGTGCGGTGACCGAGGTCGGTGCCGTCCTGTTCGCGGCCGCTGACCAGGAGCGAGCCGTCGGTGTGCTCGGTCAGGGTGACTTCCGAGGGCTTCTGCCGGAAGGTGCCGTCGAACGCGATCGGCCAGGAGTCGTTGGCGCCGACCCGCCAGGTGTCGCCGCCGTCGTCGCTCACGATGAGCGCGGCGTGGTTCCCGGTGACTCTGGTGCCGTCCCAGGTCTCGGTGTTGACGCCGAAGACCAGTCGGCCGGCGTGGCTGCCCTGAGCGAGCTGGATGCCGTGCACGGGACCGGTGGCATACCAGGAGTTCCAGTGCGCGGGCATGATCTGCGGGCTGAGGTCGCGCGGATCGGACCAGGTGCGGCCGTCGTCGTCGCTGTACTGCAGATGGGGCTGGCGGTCGCACGGGACCTCACAGTTGCCGCTGTCCGTACGGCCCGTGTTGTACGTCTGGGCGAGCAGGATCCGGCCGGTCCCGCGGTCGACGATCGGGGCCGGGTTGCCGTGGGTGTCGCCGGCGCCGTCGTTGACGACCTGGAGCGGGCCCCAGGTGCGGCCGCCGTCGGTGGAGCGCTTCATCACGATGTCGATGTCGGTCGCGTCCCCGCAGTTGAGGACGCGGCCCTCGGCGAACGCGAGCAGCGTGCCCTCGCTGGTCTGCACGATCGCCGGGATCCGGAAGCAGGCGTAGCCGGGATCCTGCGACGTCCTGAAGAGCACCTGCTGCTCGAACTGCGGTGCAGCCGTGGTGGGTTGGGCTTGCACCGGGTCGGGCAGGACGGCTGTCGCCGTCATGACGACGCCCGCGGTGAGGGTGGCTCTCAGACGTGCGCGAAGTCTCGACGGCATGCAGTGACCCGCCCTTCATTTGTCAGAACATCGGGACATCCCACGTCGAACCTACGCGTCACAGAGGGTAGTTGGTGGCAGCGACACACCACAAGAAAGGCGCTCGGACAACTCGACCGGGGGAGTGGATGTCTGAGCTCACATCAACTGAAACCGCGTCACAGAATTGGGCGCGCTCATGACAAGATGTGAGGCGGGACCCCTGCGGCGCAGGGGGCGCTCCCCGCCGGTCGGGGTCCCGCCGCCGTGCCGCGGGGAACCGTCAGCCCTGGGCGGCCGCGGTCCGCAGGGCGATGCGGTCCTCGCCCGCGTACACGTTCATGGAGCTGCCCCGCAGGAAGCCCACCAGGGTCAGCCCGCTCTCCACGGCCAGGTCCACGGCCAGCGACGAGGGCGCCGAGACCGCGGCCAGTACCGGGATGCCCGCCATCACGGCCTTCTGCGCCAGCTCGAAGGAGGCGCGGCCGGACACCAGCAGGATCGTGCGGGACAGGGGCAGACCGCCGCTCTGCAGGGCGCGGCCGACCAGCTTGTCGACCGCGTTGTGCCGGCCCACGTCCTCACGTATGTCGAGCAGCTCCCCGTCCTCGGCGAACAGGGCCGCCGCATGCAGACCCCCGGTCCGGTCGAAGACCCGCTGGGCCGCGCGCAGCCGGTCGGGGAGGCCGGCGAGCAGCTCGGGCTCCACCCGGACCGGGGGAGTGTCGGCGATGGGCCAGCGGGCCGTCGTACGGACCGCGTCCAGGCTCGCCTTGCCGCACAGCCCGCAGGAGGAGGTGGTGTAGACGTTCCGCTCCAGCGTGATGTCGGGAATCGCGACGCCCGGCGCGGTCTTCACGTCCACCACGTTGTACGTGTTCGAACCGTCCACCGTGGCGCCGGCGCAGTAGACGATGTTCTGCAGGTCCGTCCGCTCGGCCAGTACACCCTCGCTCACCAGGAACCCCGCGGCGAGCGCGAAGTCGTCGCCCGGAGTGCGCATGGTGATCGCGAGCGGCTTGCCGTTCAGCCGGATCTCCAGGGGTTCCTCGGCGACGAGCGTGTCCGGACGGGCGGAGACCGCCCCGTCCCGGATGCGGATCACCTTGCGTCGTTCCGTGACTCGTCCCATGTCCCCATCAGTCCCGGTTCTGTACGTGCTGGTAGCCGAAGCGGCCCTTGATGCACAGGTTGCCGTGGGTCACCGGGTTGTCGTGCGGCGAGGTGACCTTCACGATCTCATTGTCCTGCACGTGCAGCGTGAGGTTGCAGCCCACTCCGCAGTACGCGCAGACGGTGGTCGTCTCGGTCTGCTGCGACTCGTCCCAGGTGCCTGCCGCCCGCATGTCGAACTCCGACTTGAACGACAGCGCTCCCGTCGGGCACACCTCGATGCAGTTCCCGCAGTACACGCACGCGGAGTCGGTGAGCGGGGCGTCGTGCTCGACCGCGATCCGGGCGTCGAAGCCCCGGCCCGCGACGGAGATCGCGAAGGTGTTCTGCCACTGCTCGCCGCAGGCGTCGACGCACTTGTAGCAGAGGATGCACTTGTCGTAGTCACGTACGTACAGATCGTTGTCGACCTTCGGCTCCTCGTTGAGGCGGGCCGCGTCCGGGCCGAAGCGGTCCGGCTTCGCCTCGTACTCCTTGATCCACTCGGCGACCTGGGGAGTGGTCGACAAGTCGACCGAGGACGCGAGGAGTTCGAGGACCAGCTTGCGGCTGTGACGGGCGCGCTCGGTGTCGGTGTGCACCGCCATGCCGGGCTCCGCCCTGCGGGAACAGGCCGGGACCAGGGTGCGGGAGCCCTCGACCTCGACCATGCAGACCCGGCAGGCGTTCTTGGGCGTCAGGGTGTCGCCCTGGCAGAGGGTCGGGATGTCCTTCCCGGCGGCCCGGCAGGCGTCGAGGACGGTCGAGCCCTCCGGGACGCGGGCCTCCTCCCCGTCGATGGTGAACTCGACCAGCCGGCGCGGCACTCCCAGCGGTATCGCGGTCATTCGTACGCCCCCAGACGGTCGATGGCGGATTCCACGGCGTTCCACGCGGTCTGCCCCAGACCGCAGATCGAGGCGTCCCGCATCGCGCGGCCGACCTCCCTGAGCAGTGCGATGTCGTCGGCGGCAGCGGCGCCCGTGCGCTCCACGATCCGGTGCAGCGCCTCCTCCTGCCGCACCGTCCCGACCCGGCACGGCACGCACTGTCCGCACGACTCGTCGCGGAAGAACTCGGCGATGCGCAGCAGCAGCCGGGGCAGCGGGACGGTGTCGTCGAAGGCCATGACGACCCCCGAACCGAGCGTCGTGCCGGCCTCGCGGGTGCCTTCGAAGGTGAGCGGGATGCCGAGCTCGTCGGCGCGTACGAAGCCGCCCGCGGCGCCGCCGAGGAGCACGGCCCGCAGACCCTGGCGCACCCCGGCCAGCTCCAGCAGCTCGCCCAGGGTGGCACCGAAGGGGAGTTCGTAGATCCCGGGCCGCTCCACACTCCCCGACACGCAGAACAGCTTCGGTCCGGTGGACTTCTCCGTACCGATCGCCGCGTACGCCGGTGCTCCCATCGTCAGGATCGGCAGCACGTTGACCAGCGTCTCGACGTTGTTCTCCACCGTCGGTTTGCCGAACAGGCCCTTCTCCACGGGGAACGGCGGTTTCGAGCGCGGCTCGCCCCGGTAGCCCTCGATGGAGTTGAACAGCGCCGTCTCCTCGCCGCAGATGTACGCGCCCGCGCCCCGACGGATCTCGATGTCGAAGGCGTACCCCTGGCCGAGGACGTCGTCGCCGAGCAGGCCACGCGCGCGTGCCTGGGCGATCGCGTGCTCCAGGCGGTGCAGGGCGCGCGGGTACTCGCCGCGGAGATAGAGATAGCCCTTGTGCGCGCCGGTCGCATACGCCGCGATGGTCATCGCCTCGACCAGCGCGTACGGATCGCCCTCCATGATCACGCGGTCCTTGAAGGTGCCGGGCTCGGACTCGTCGGCGTTGCAGACGAGGTAGTGCGGGTGGTCCGGCTGCGCTGCCGTGGCCTGCCATTTGCGGCCGGTCGGGAAGGCGGCGCCGCCGCGTCCGACCAGGCCGGAGTCGGTGACCTCGCGGATGACTCCGGCGGGGCCGAGCTCGAAGGCGCGGCGCAGGGCGGTGTAGCCGCCGTGGGCGCGGTAGTCGTCGAGCGACAACGGGTCCACCACGCCGACGCGGCGCAGCAGCGTCAGCCCGGGTGAGCCCGCCTGGGGCACCGCCATCGCGGCCGGCGGCTCCTCGGGCGCCGAGTCGGGCGAGGTGGCGGCGAGGACGGCTGCGTGCACGGTCGTCGGTGCCGAGACCGCCGTACGGACCGGATCCCCCGCCCTGATCGCGAGCGCGGCCGGGGCACGTTCGCACAGGCCCAGGCAGGGGCTGCGTTCCACGGAGACACCGGGCCCCAGCCGGGCCTCGATCCCCGCGCACAGCTCCGCCGCCCCGGCGGCCTGGCACGCCAGGTCCGTACACACATGGAGCACGGTCGCCGGGCGGGGCCGGACGGAGAACATGGCGTAGAAGGTGGCCACCCCGTACGCCTCCGCCGGCGGCACGGTCAGCCGGCGGCACAGGTAGTCCAGGGCGCCCTCGCTGATCCAGCCGACCCGGTCGTTGATCGCATGCAGCCCCGGCAACAGCAGGTCGCGACGGTCCCGGGCCTCGCGGCCGCCGCGCGCCCACCTCAGATCGGCGTCGGAGCGGTCGGCGCCCTCCCAGGAGGACTCCGGAGGCCCGAGCAGGGCGTCGACGGCCGCCCGTTCGTCGTCCGTCGGTTTGCTGTCGCCGAAGTGCAGGTCCACTTGCGTCACCTCACGATGGTCGCGACGGGGAGCTTCTCGATCCGGATCGCCGACGCCTTGAACTCCGCCGTCCCCGCGATCGGGCAGTTCGCCTCGATCGTGAGCTGGTTGGTGTCCACCTCGTCGGGAAAGTGCATGGTCATGAAGGCGAGCCCGGGCCGCAGCGCCGGGTCGACCCACACCGGCGCGACCACCGAGCCGCGCCGTGAGGTCACCCGGACCTCCTCGCCGACCACGACCCCGTACCGCTCGGCGTCCTCCGGACACAGCTCGACGTACTCGCCGCGCCGGAGCGGGGAGGCGAAACCGCCGCTCTGCACACCGGTGTTGTAGGAGTCCAGCCGCCGCCCGGTGGTGAGCCGGATCGGGTACTCCTCGTCGGTGAGGTCGACGGGCGGATCGTGCTGCACCAGCCCGAAGGGCGCGAGCCTGCCCCGCTTCGCCGGGTCGGTCTCCCACAACCGGCCGTGCAGATAGGTCGGTTCGAGCCGCTCGGTGCTGGGACAGGGCCACTGGATGCCCTGGTGGCCCTCCAGGCGCTCGTACGTCATCCCGTAGTGGTCCGGGGACACCGACCTGAGCTCGTTCCAGACCGCCTCCGCGTCGGCGTACTTCCACTCGTGGCCGAGCCGGGCCGCCAGGTCGCAGATGATGTCGATGTCCTCGCGGACCTCGCCGGGCGGGGTCACGGCCCGGCGTACGCGCTGAACCCGGCGCTCGCTGTTGGTGGTCGTGCCCTCGGTCTCCGCCCAGCCGGCGGTGGCGGGCAGGACGACATCGGCCAGTTCGGCGGTCTTCGTCAGGAAGATGTCCTGGACGACCAGGAAGTCGAGGGCCTTCAGTCGCCGTACCGCCTGCCCGCTGTCCGCCTCCGACTGCGCCGGGTTCTCGCCGATGCAGTAGACGGCCCTGAGCGTGCCCTCCTCCATCGCCTCGAACATCTCGGTCAGGTTCAGCCCGTAGTGCGGCTGGATGACGGTGTCCCAGGCGGACTCGAACTTGAGCCGGGTGTCCGCATCGAGGATGTCCTGGAAGCCGGGCAGGCGGTTGGGGATGGCCCCCATGTCGCCGCCGCCCTGGACGTTGTTCTGGCCGCGCAGGGGCTGGAGCCCGGCGCCGTAGCGGCCGACGTGGCCGGTCAGCAGGGACAGGTTGATCAGGGCGCGGACGTTGTCGGTGCCGTTGTGGTGCTCGGTGATGCCGAGGGTCCAGCACAGCTGGGCGCGCTCGGCTCGGGCGTAGGCGTGCGCCAACTCCCGGATGGCGGCGGCGGGTACGCCGGTCACCTTCTCGGCGAGGGACAGCGTCCAGGGCTCGACGAGCGCCCTGTACTCCTCGAAACCGCTGGTCGCCCGCTCGATGAACGCCTCGTTGGCCAGACCGGCGTGGATGATCTCGCGGCCGATCGCGTGCGCCATCGGGATGTCCGTGCCGACGTTCAGGCCGAGCCAGCTCTCCGCCCACTCGGCGGTGCTCGTCCGCCGCGGGTCGACCGCGTACATCCGGGCGCCGTTCCTGATCCCCTTCAGCACATGCTGGAAGAAGATCGGGTGCGCGAAACGGGCGTTGGAGCCCCACATCACGATGACGTCGGTGTGCTCGATCTCCTCGTACGAGGAGGTCCCGCCGCCCGAGCCGAAGGCGGCGGACAGGCCCGCGACGCTCGGCGCATGGCAGGTGCGGTTGCAGGAGTCGACGTTGTTGGTGCCCATGACCACGCGGGCGAACTTCTGCGCCACGTAGTTCATCTCGTTGGTGGCGCGGGCGCAGGAGAACATGCCGAACGCGCCACGGGCGGCCGCCAGGCCCCGGGCGGTCCGGTCGAGCGCCTCGTCCCAGGTGGCCCGGCGCAGCGGCTCGTCGCGGGAGTCGCGGACCAGGGGGTGGGTGAGCCTTGTGTACGTCTTCGTGGACTGGCGTTTCCTCATGCGGCGCTCCTCAGCGCGAGCAGGTCAGAGATGGCGTGCACGGTGCGCAGGGTGGGCACGTCCACGCCGGTGATGTCCGCCAACTCGACGACGGCGGCCAGGAGTACGTCTAGTTCCAGCGGCTTGCCGCGCTCCAGGTCCTGGAGCGTGGAGGTGCGGTGGTCGCCGACCTTCTCGGCGCCCGCGAGGCGGCGTTCGATGGAGACGCCCACCTTGCAGCCGAGGGCCTCGGCGACCGCGAGGGTCTCGGTCATCATGATCTCGATGACCCTGCGGGTGCCGCCGTGCAGGCACATCTGCCGCATGGTCGCGCGGGCCAGCGCGCTGATCGGGTTGAAGGAGATGTTGCCGAGCAGCTTCAGCCAGATGTCGTTGCGCAGGTCCGGCTCGACCGGGCACTTCAGCCCGCCGGCCTGCATGGCCTCGCTGAGGGCGAGACACCGCCGGGACACGCTGCGGTCGGGCTCGCCGATGGAGAACCGGGTGCCTTCCAAGTGCCGTACGACGCCCGGCCCTTCGAGTTCGGTGGCCGCGTAGACGACACAGCCGACGGCCCGTTCGGGCGCGAGCACCGCACTGACCGCGCCGTCCGGGTCCACGCTCTCGACGCGGTGGCCGTCGTGGGGGCCGCCGTGCCGGTGGAAGTACCACCAGGGGATGCCGTTCTGGGCGGCCAGAACGACCGCCGTGGTGTCGTGCAGCAGCGGCTCGATCAGCGGCCCGCACGCCGCGTACGAGTTGGCCTTCAGGCCCAGGAAGACATAGTCGACCGGGCCGACCTCGGCCGGGTCGTCGGTGGCGTGGGGGTGCGCGGTGAAGTCACCGCGCGGGCTGAGCACCTGTACTCCGTGCTGCCTCATGGCCGCCAGATGCGGTCCACGGGCGATGAGATGCACATCGGCGCCCGCGCGGTGGAGCGCGGCGCCGACGTAGGCGCCGATCGCACCGGCGCCGAGGACTGCGACTTTCACGGAACACTCCGTTCGGTTTGAGGGATACCGCGGAGGTGGTCGGGGTGGGTCTGGGGTGGTCGACGGCGGTTTCGTGTCTTGTCGACGAAATATTGTCTACAGTATGGAAGTTGGGTCGGCAAGAGTTCGAACAGTGACCGTTCGCCGCGCCCTGGATACCGCTCACCGCATACGGTCGACGCGTCGGCTTCTCAACTTCCCTCCTCCTTCCCTACCGTTCGGGATCATGAGTCCCCCCGTCGCACCCCCGGGATGGAGCCGGTGGCTGGTGCCGCCCGCCGCGCTCTCCGTCCACCTGTCCATCGGTCAGGCCTACGCCTGGAGCGTGTTCAAGCCGCCGCTCGAATCAGCGCTCGGCCTCAGCGGCACGCAGAGTGCACTGCCCTTCCAGCTCGGCATCGTCATGCTCGGCCTGTCGGCCGCGTTCGGCGGCACGCTCGTGGAGCGCAACGGGCCGCGCTGGGCGATGACGGTGGCGCTGGTGTGCTTCTCGTCGGGCTTCCTGCTCTCCGCGCTCGGCGCGGCGACGGAGCAGTACTGGCTGATCGTCCTCGGTTACGGCTTCGTCGGCGGGATCGGCCTCGGCATCGGCTACATCTCGCCCGTCTCCACACTGATCAAGTGGTTCCCGGACCGGCCCGGCATGGCCACCGGCATCGCCATCATGGGCTTCGGCGGCGGCGCGCTCATCGCCTCACCCTGGTCGGCCCAGATGCTGGAGTCGTTCGGCTCGGACAACTCCGGGATCGCGCTCGCCTTCCTTGTGCACGGGCTGACGTACGCCGTGTTCATGCTGCTCGGCGTGCTGCTGGTGCGGGTGCCGAGGACCGAGAAGCCGGTGGCCGACGGGCCGAGCGTGGTCGAGGGCGTGCAGGTGTCGGCGCGGAACGCCGTGCGCACCCCGCAGTTCTGGTGTCTGTGGGTCGTGCTCTGCATGAACGTGTCCGCCGGCATCGGCATTCTGGAGAAGGCCGCACCGATGATCACGGACTTCTTCGCCGACACCTCCACGCCGGTCTCGGTGACGGCGGCCGCCGGGTTCGTCGCCCTGCTCTCGGCGGCCAACATGGCGGGCCGCATCGGCTGGTCGTCGACGTCCGACCTGATCGGGCGCAAGAACATCTACCGCGTCTACCTCGGCGCGGGCGCGCTGATGTACTTGCTCATCGCGCTGTTCGGCGACTCCTCCAAGCCGCTGTTCATCCTGTGCGCGCTGGTGATCCTGTCCTTCTACGGCGGCGGGTTCGCCACCATCCCCGCCTACTTGAAGGACCTCTTCGGCACCTACCAGGTCGGCGCCATCCACGGACGGCTGCTCACCGCCTGGTCCACGGCAGGTGTGCTCGGTCCGCTGATCGTCAACTGGATCGCCGACCGGCAGGAGGAGGCCGGCAAGCACGGCGCGTCCCTGTACGGGCTGTCGTTCGTCATCATGATCGGGCTGCTCGTCGTCGGATTCATCGCCAACGAACTGGTCCGCCCCGTCCACCCCCGCCACCACGTGTCCGCCCCGAGGGAGGCCGCCGATGTCCGATGACAGCAGCCAGAGTCCGCCTGACCGGCGGCCCCTGATCGCCTTCGCCTGGCTGTGGGTGGGGGCGCCGCTCGCCTACGGCCTGTACGAACTCGTACGGAAGGCCACCCAGCTGTTCACCGGGTGACCGCCCGGGCGTCCGGGATGTTACTGGACGTCCGGGAATCTGAGGGAAGCCGACAATCCGGGCCGCCGATTCCTGTGGCTTCACCTGCCGTCGTACCCGCGAGTCACTGATCAGACTGGTGAACCCCGCTAACCGCAGCAAGGAGGGGGACACCATGAACGGCTCGCGGATCGCCGCCGTCGGCCACTACCAGCCCGCCAGAGTGCTCACGAACGAGGACCTGGCGGGCATGGTCGACACGAGCGACGAGTGGATCACGTCCCGGGTCGGCATCCGGACCCGGCACATCGCCGGCCCCGACGAGCCGGTCGACGAGCTGGCCGCACACGCCGCGGCCAAGGCGCTCGCGGCGGCCGGACGGGCCCCCGGCGACATCGATCTGGTCCTCGTCGCCACCTCGACGGCCGTCGACCGCTCCCCGAACATGGCCGCCCGCGTCGCCGCCCGGCTCGGCATCCCCCGGCCCGCCGCGATGGACATCAACGTGGTGTGCGCCGGTTTCACCCACGCCCTCGCCACCGCCGACCACACCGTGCGCGCGGGTGCGGCGACCCGGGCGCTGGTCATCGGCGCCGACAAGATGTCCGACGTCACCGACTGGACGGACCGGACGACATGTGTGCTTGTCGGCGACGGAGCGGGGGCCGCCGTCGTGGAGGCCGCCGACGAGCCGGGTGTCGGTCCGGTGCTGTGGGGGTCCGTGCCCGAGATGGGGCACGCCGTGCGCATCGAGGGCGAGCCCGCGCGGTTCGCGCAGGAGGGCCAGAGCGTCTACCGCTGGGCGACCACCCAACTGCCGCCCCTCGCCCGCCAGGCCTGCGAGCGTGCCGGGTTCGCCCCCGAGGATCTCGCCGCCGTCGTGCTGCACCAGGCCAACCTGCGCATCATCGAGCCGCTCGCCGAGAAGCTCGGCGCGGTGAACGCGGTCGTCGCGCGCGACGTCTCCGAGTCCGGCAACACTTCGGCCGCCAGTATCCCGCTGGCGTTCTCCAAGCTGGTGGAGCAGGGCGCGATCTCGACCGGGGATCCGGTGCTGCTGTTCGGCTTCGGCGGGAACCTGTCGTACGCCGGGCAGGTCGTCCGGTGCCCCTGACCTGCCCCTGACCTGCACGGACCACGGGGTGTGACGCGATCGACTTCCCCGGGGCCTGGCACTTGTGCGCCGTAGACTGTAGACGAAAGACAATTGATACTGTCTTTCCATTGGTTTATGGCTGCTGTGCACGGCCTGCCGAGGAGGGGGACCGATGTTGTCGACAGGACTGCCTCAGGGGGCGGTGCCCAAACTCGAACGGCCCGGTCCGCTGCGCGATCGCGTCTACGAGGCGCTGCTCGAACTCATCACCACCCGCGCCCTCCAGCCCGGTCAGCATCTGGTCGAGAGCGAACTGGCCGGGCATCTCGGCGTCTCCCGGCAGCCGGTGCGCGAGGCGTTGCAGCGGCTGAACACCGAGGGGTGGGTCGATCTGCGGCCCGCTCAGGGCGCGTTCGTGCACGAGCCCACCGAGGAGGAGGCCGACCAACTCCTGACGGTCCGTACGCTCCTGGAGGCCGAGGCGGCCCGGCTCGCCGCCGCCAACGCCGGCAGCGCGGGTGTCGCCGCCCTGGAGGAGCTGTGCGCCGAGGGCGAGGGCGCGGTCGCCGCCGACGACGTGGACGGGGCGGTGGCGCTCAACGCCCGTTTCCACGCGAAGATCATGGAGCTGGCGGGGAACGCGGTCCTCGCCGAACTCGCCGCCCAGGTGGACCGCCGGGTGCGCTGGTACTACACGCCGGTCGCCCGGCAGCGCGGCAAGCAGTCCTGGATCGAGCACCGCGCCCTGATCGCCGCGATCGCCGAACGGGACGAACAGCGGGCCACGCAGCTGATGCGGGAGCACACGGAGCACACACGGCGGTCGTACCACGCGCGGGCGACGTCCTGAGCCTCCCTCACCGGCCCGGCACCTGGGGGTGCCGGGCCTTTGTCCTGTCAGTGGAAAAAGTCTGCGCGAATTCCTGCGCGACTTCTTCCCCCCTCCGGCAGCCGCTGCTACGTTCCCCTCGAAAGCCGGACAGCGATGGCCGATTCGAGGCGGGGAGGGGCTTGTGAGACGCATGACGGCACGACCCGCGAACGCCCACCAGGCCAGGCTGCTGAAGCGCGACGGCGGGCCCAACTCCCGGGCTCAGCTGGGCGATCAGGTCGACCTGTCGCGGTCCAAGCTGGCCGTGGAGGTGGACCGGCTCCTGGAGACGGGCCTGGTCGTCGCCGACGGACTCGCCGCCTCGCGCGGCGGACGCCGCTCGCACAACATCCGGCTCGCGCCGAACCTGCGTTTCCTCGGCGTCGACATCGGCGCGACCTCCATCGATGTCGCGGTCACCAACGCCGAGTTGGAGATCCTGGGGCACATCACCCAGCCGATGGAGGTGCGCGAGGGCCCGGTCGCGGTCTTCGAGCAGGTCCTGGCCATGGCCGCCAAGCTGAAGGCGTCGGGGCTCGCCGAGGGCTTCGACGGCGCCGGCATCGGCGTCCCCGGTCCGGTCCGGTTCCCCGAGGGTGTCCCCGTGGCGCCGCCGATCATGCCGGGCTGGGACGGCTTCCCGGTGCGGGAGGCGCTCAGCCAGGAACTCGGCTGCCCGGTCATGGTCGACAACGACGTGAACCTGATGGCGATGGGGGAGATGCACGCGGGCGTCGCCCGTTCCGTGGGTGACTTCCTCTGCGTCAAGATCGGCACCGGCATCGGCTGCGGCATCGTCGTCGGCGGTGCGGTCCACCGCGGTACGACCGGTTCCGCGGGCGACATCGGGCACATCCAGGCCGTGCCCGACGGACGTCCGTGCGCCTGTGGCAACCGGGGCTGCCTGGAGGCCCACTTCAGCGGTGCGGCACTCGCCCGCGACGCGCTGGAGGCGGCTCAACAGGGGCTCTCCGCCGAGCTCGCGTCCAGGCTGGAGGCGAACGGCGGCCTCACCGCGATCGACGTCGCCGCCGCAGCCGCCGCCGGCGACGCCACCGCC
>NZ_JBQQCE010000107.1:0-24322 GCF_052245645.1 Streptomyces sp. KR55
CGAGGTGGTCGCGGAGAGTGCGGCCGGTGTAGTCGGAGCGGAAAAGGCCGCGTTCGCGCAGCGCCGGTACGAGGTCGTGGACCACGGCGAGCAGACCGGCGAGATCCGCGGCGGCGCCGGTGAAGCGCAGTTCGGCGGGCGGGAGGGCTCCGGGCCCCGTGCCGCCCCCGAGATCGACCGCGACGCGTGTCAGCACCCGCAGCGCCTCCGGGTCGCGTCCGGCCTCCGCCACCCGGCGCAGCAGCGCCCCGCGGGCGAGCCAGGCCGTGGATGGCTGGTCGGCGTCCAGGAGGACGACGTCGGCGTGGCTCGCGGCCAGCTCCCACTGCCCGTCCGAGTCGTGCACGTCGAGGGCGACGGCGATGGGCGGTCGCCCTTGTGGTGGGCGGGGGACGATGGAGGGGCCCGGGACGGAGAAGTAAGGGCCCTCGAAGTCGATGTGGTGCAGCTTGTCGCGGTCGATGAAACGGTCGGTGGCGGCATCCCGTATCTCCGCGTCGTCCTCCCAGCTGTCCCACAACCGGATGGCGGCCTCGGCGGCGTCGGCCGCCTCCGCCCACAGCTCGGCCGCGGGCGCGGGCTCACGGCGGCCCACGGTGCGAGCCTCGGCCTCGGTGGTGGAGACGTCGACCAGCCGGCCGGCCCGGCCCTGTGGATCGCGCTGCGGTCCAACGTGCGCGAGATCCTCGAGGGCGTGTCGCTCGCCGACGTCGCATCGGCCCAACTGCCCGCCGACGTGTCCGCACTGACCGACGCACCGAAAGCCTGGGTGAACCCCTGACACGCCGGGCCACCACCAACCGCCGATCCCGCACCGCAAGATAGCGGCGTCCATCATGCGAACACCCCCTTGGGGTGCACGCCACCTTCTGCCACGATCCCTACCAGCCAGGTAGGAAAGCTAGGAAACTGCGGGGATGGCCATGGGAGCGCTCGACCGCGCAGACCTGTCGCTCCCCCTGCTGACCTCGCGTCGTCACATCGACCTCGGCCGCACGTCCAGTGCCATCTGTCGGCCCGCCTGACGCCCTCGGCAGAACAGCCTTCGGTCGGCAGCGCCACGCGCGCATGCCCATCCCCGCATAGCTCCGCTCCCAGACCCTCGACGGCATTTCAGCCGCCGAGGGCCGACGAATGGAGCGCAGGCGCATGCCCATGAGCTTTGCGCCTCGCGCTTTCGGCACCTCCCTGATCAACCCATTCCCCGAGAGGACACCTCCGTGTCTGCCGCAAGACCGCTCACCGCCCTGCGCACCCTCGCCGTCACAGCCGCGCTTCCCCTCCTGCTCACCGCCTGCGGCTACGGTGCCGAGTCCACCGACGACGACAAGCAGACCGAGGTCGCGGCGGACGCCAAGAAGCTCTCCGCCGACGAAGTGAAGATCGGCTACTTCCCCAACCTCACGCACGCCACCGCGCTGGTGGGCGTCCAGGAGGGACTGCTCCAGAAGGAGCTCGGCGGCACCACGATCAAGGCGTCCACCTTCAACGCCGGCCCCTCCGAGATCGAGGCGCTGAACGCCGGGTCCATCGACATCGGCTGGATCGGCCCCTCCCCCGCCATCAACGGCTACACCAAGTCGGGCGGCAAGAACCTGCGCATCATCAGCGGCTCCGCCTCCGGCGGCGTGAAGCTCGTGGTCAACCCGGACAAGATCAAGTCCCTGGACGACCTCAAGGGCAAGAAGATCGCCACGCCGCAGCTCGGCAACACCCAGGACGTCGCGTTCCTCAACTGGATCGCGGAGAAGGGCTGGAAGGTCGACGCGCAGAGCGGCAAGGGGGACGTCTCCGTCGTCCGCACGGACAACAAGGTGACCCCGGACGCCTACAAGTCCGGCTCCATCGACGGCGCCTGGGTGCCGGAGCCGACCGCGTCCAAGCTGGTCACCGAGGGCGGCAAGGTGCTGCTCGACGAGGCGGACCTGTGGCCCGACAAGAAGTTCGTGATCACGAACATCATCGTGTCGCAGACGTTCCTCAAGGAGCATCCGGACGTCGTCGAGGCCGTGCTGCGCGGCTCGGTGAAGACCAACGCGTGGATCAACGCCAACCCGGAGAAGGCCAAGGCGTCCGCCAACGCGGCACTGAAGGCGGAGTCGGGCAAGGAACTGCCCGCCGAGGTCATCGACCCGGCCTGGAAGTCCATCACCTTCCTCGACGACCCGCTGGCCGCCACCCTCGACACCGAGGCGGAGCACGCGGTGAAGGCCGGCCTGCTGGAGGAGCCCGATCTGAAGGGCATCTACGACCTCGCACCGCTCAACAAGGTCCTCGAGGCCGAGGGCAAGGACGAGGTCGACGACGCCGGTCTCGGCGCCGAGTAGCCGAACAGCTGACAAGCGACAACCGACCCGATGAGACCCAGGAGGTGACGATCATGGCCACCACGGTCGCCAAGGCTGCCGAGGACGCCACGGCGGTGACGCACGCCGCCCGTATCGAGCACGTCTCGAAGTCCTTCCCCGCTCCGGGCACGCCCGGCGGGCAGCAGCTCGTGCTGGACGACATCACGCTCGATGTCGCACCGGGCGAGTTCGTCACCCTCCTGGGTGCCTCCGGCTGCGGCAAGTCCACCCTGCTCAACCTGGTCGCGGGACTGGACCTGCCGTCCGCCGGCTCGATCACCACGAACGGCCGGCCCGCCCTGATGTTCCAGGAACACGCCCTGTTCCCCTGGCTGACCGCGGGCAAGAACATCGAACTCGCGCTGAAGCTGCGTGGGGTCGCCAAGGCGGAGCGCCGCGCCGAGGCGGAACGGCTGCTGGAACTCGTACGGCTGCAGGGCGCGCACGGCAAGCGGGTGCACGAACTGTCGGGCGGTATGCGCCAGCGCGTCGCACTGGCCCGCGCGCTGGCCCAGGACAGCCGGCTGCTGCTGATGGACGAACCGTTCGCCGCGCTGGACGCCATCACCCGTGACGTCCTGCACGACGAACTGACCCGCATCTGGCACGAGACGGGACTGTCCGTGCTGTTCGTCACGCACAACGTACGCGAGGCGGTGAAGCTGGCGCAGCGCGTGGTGCTGCTGTCCTCACGACCGGGACGGATCGCCCGGGAATGGACCGTCGGCATCCCGCAGCCGCGCCGCATCGAGGACAGCGCGGTCGCCGAGCTGTCCGTCGAGATCACCGAAGAACTGCGTGAGGAGATCCGCCGCCATGGCCAGCACTGACACCGGCGTCGACGCCAAGAAGGACGGCTCATCGGCAGCCGGGGAGTCCCAGGAAATGCAGGACACGCAAGATCTGGCGGGGCTGGAGGCCGGGCTCGACGCACTGGACTCGGTCCAGGCCGTCCGTACACCGCTGCGCGAGACCCTGATACGCAAAGCACTGCCGCCCATCAGCGCCGTCGCACTGGTGCTGGTGGTCTGGCAGCTGCTGGTGTGGGCAGAGGTCGCCCCCGACTACAAGCTGCCCTCGCCGTCCGCGGTGTGGGACGAGGTGACCGACGCCTGGCGGCAGGGCACGCTGCTCGACTACATCTGGACATCCGTCTCGCGCGGCCTGCTCGGGTTCCTGATGGCACTCGCCATCGGTACGCCGCTCGGCCTGCTGGTCGCCCGGGTGAAATTCGTCAGGGCAGCCATCGGCCCCATCCTGTCCGGCCTGCAGTCGCTGCCCTCCGTGGCCTGGGTGCCGCCCGCCGTGCTCTGGCTGGGCCTGAACAACTCGATGATGTACGCCGTGATCCTGCTCGGCGCGGTCCCCTCCATCGCCAACGGCCTCGTCGCGGGCATCGACCAGATACCCCCACTGTTCCTACGCGCCGGACGCACCCTGGGCGCGACCGGGCTGCGCGGGGCCTGGCACATCGTGCTGCCGGGCGCGCTCCCCGGCTACCTCGCCGGACTGAAGCAGGGCTGGGCCTTCTCCTGGCGATCGCTGATGGCCGCCGAGATCATCGCCTCCTCACCCGATCTGGGCGTCGGACTCGGCCAGTTGCTGGAGAACGGGCGCAACAACGCCAGCATCTCGCAGGTGTTCCTGGCCATCTTCCTCATCCTGCTCGTCGGCATCGCCATCGACCTGCTGATCTTCAGCCCTCTGGAGCGGCGGGTGCTGCGCGGCCGGGGCCTGCTGGTCACCCGCTGAGCGACGGATCGCAAGCACTACCGCTCCGCCGAATATGCGCCGTGGGCAAGTGCAAGTACTCAACTGCCAGCCGTTCCGCAGCCACGGCACGCGGCGCGGCGACGCCCCGCTCTCAGGGACCGGAACCCCATACCTCACATGGACGACCTTCGCCAGGAACCATTGATTCCAGCATGAGCATTTAGCGAGATGCTCTCGCCGGTGATCACTTCCAGATTCCATGCGAGGACTGTCTCGACATGCGGCCCAAGCGATGTCACCAATCCGACCCGGATGGGCACGTCGCGGTTCAGGGCGCGCCATCGGTGCGCGAGTTCAGCCCAAGCGGGTCGACAAGAGGACAATAATCGTATGCCCACACTGCTTTGGAAGCCTCAACCTCAGCCCGCCATGCCGGACCATCAGGTCGGGGTGATGTGCGGCAAGAGCCGATGCACTTGCCAGTTCCACTTCGAGGGCTCGGCGGGCAAGATCACACACGCAGATCACCCATGCCAGAACTGGTAATGCCAGCCGGTTGAGTCGTCACAACTGGTCACGGCGTTTACTCGGCAGGGCGGGTCCACCGACAGCCACGGCCCCACACCTGCACCGCGGCGGTGGTAGAAGCGGCAGCGCCCAGCCCGGCGCATTTCATACCTCGACAGCCGAGGAGTCAGCGGCCTGCCGCTCATGCACGACGACATCGCTCTCGCCTCTCCCTCCTCCGACAACAAGCCCAGACAGGGGCGAGCCCACCCGTTCACGGCGGCCCTCACCACCTCAACTTGCCCCGCCCCTCTACCCCAACCCACTTCTGCGAGGACACCAGCAGCCGTTCCATGCAGCCGTCCGCTTCTCCCCACGCGGATTGATCCTGCCCGCCGCCTCCTTGACCTGCGACAACACAGCCAGGTACACCAAGACGGGCCAATTCGACCCGGATTCGACCCAGCACGCCCTCGCGACAGCACTGACCAGTCTTGAACTGCGAGAATGCAAGTTCTGCCGGTGTACCGCTCAAGAACCGGCAAGAAAAAGGTGTGTTTACCAACAAGAGTTCCATTACAGAACAATCTCGGCAGCTTAGAGATCGGACGTGGTCGCCAAGCCCATCAGCGGCCACCTCACGAGTGATCCACCCAGCGGCGTGACTCCGCAGCCCCTGGCAGAGACAAACAAGATGCATGGCAAGGCCCTGACCAGCGTTTTCACAGAGACGCTTCCGCCTGACAGAAGCCGCCTTGCGCGCCGCCCACAGCCGTCAGGACCCTGATGCCAACCACGGCACGCGGGGCGACGACGCCCCGCCGACAGGGACGGGAACCCCATGCCTCACACGACCGCCTTCGCCAGGAACCAGTGGTTCATGGTGCTCATCGACGGTAGGCGGTGGCGGCGACGGCGGGCAGGAGGGCGAGGGAGAGGATGCCGCCGGTGAGGGCGAGGGCGGGGTAGCTGGTGGCGGCGACCATGATGCCGGAGGCCATGCCGCCGGTGGCGCCGGCGATGGCGATGGAGACGTCGACCATGCCCTGGGTCTTGGCACGGGTGGCGAGCGGCGCAGTGTCCGTGATGATCGCGGTGCCGGAGACGAGGCCGAAGTTCCAGCCCAGCCCCAGTAGGGCCAGAGCGAGCGCGAGGAGGCCGACGGAGTCACCGGGTGCTGCGGCGGCGAGAATGCCCGCGGCAAGCAGGGTGATTCCGGAGGCCGCGGCGATCTTCATGCGGCCGTAGCGGTCGACGAGCCAGCCTGTCAGCGGTGAGGGCAGGTACATGGCGCCGATGTGGATGGCGATGACGAGGCCGGAGGCGGCGGTGCCATGGCCGTGGTCGTATATATGGACCGGTGTCATGGTCATGATCGCAACCATGACGAGCTGGGTGAGGACCATGACCAGCGCGCCGAGGACGACGCCTCCGCGGCCGTCTGTCGTGTCAGCGTCGTCGGAGGCGGCCGGGTGCGTAGTGGCGTCGGCTTCCTTGGCCTGGGCGACGGTGCGGGCCAGGAGCAGCGGGTCGGGTCGCAGCCAGAGGGCGAGGACGAGCGCGGCCAGCGCGTAGGCGGCGCCGGAGAGCATGAAGGGCCCGGCGAGGTGCGGTATGCCGAGGATTTCGGCGAAGGTGCCGGTCGGCGCGGCGAGGTTGGGGCCGGCGACACCGCCGAAGGTGGTGGCGACCAGAACGGTGGAGACGGCGCGGGCCCGGTGGCCAGGTGGGGCAAGGTCGGCTCCGGCGTAGCGGGCCTGGAGGTTGGTTGCGGTGCCCGCGCCATAGACGAACAGGGCGATGAACAGCAGGACTGGGTTGTCCAGGACGGCGGCGGTGATGACGCCGGCTGAGCCGATGGCGCCGGTGAGGTATCCGGTGGCGAGACCGGGGCGACGGCCTCGGGCCTGGGAGATGCGGCCGACGGCGACGGCGGCCAGCGCGGACCCGGCAGTGAACAGAGCACTGGGCAACCCGGCGAGGCTGGTCGAGCCGAGCATGTCCTGGGCGAGGAGGGCGCCGACGGTGACGCCTGCGGCGAGGCCCGCTCCGCTGAGGACCTGGGAGGCGACCAGGACGCGCAGGATACAGCGCTGTGCCTGTGCGGGGTCGGATATGCGGGCCGTCGTGCCGACGGGTGCAGTGCTGGTCATATCTCTTCCGGGGCCGTGGTCTCACCGTGCACAGGGAATCCGGGCACGGCCGGAGGGTCTTTGTGCGGTGCGTCGTACGCGTTCTGCGCGCCGACCCACAGCCTTCAGTTGCGGGCCAGCGCGCGAGGGGTTGGGGTCGTCAGCTGACGTCGAGTGCCTGGGTAGGTCAGCGATCAGGTCGTCGGCGTCTTCGAGGCCGACGGACAGGCGGATCATGCTGTCCTCGGTGCCGCGCCTGACACGCTCGGCCGGGTCCGCTGCCCGCACCGACCTCCTCGGCGCTGACAGCCGACGACGACTGGATCGAAGTGGTGTCCACGGAGGGGAGCCTTATCTGCCGGCGGTGGTGACACTGATGCTGGGGTCGTTCGCGCCGGAGGGCGCCGCGAGGACGGTCAGCGCTGCGCGCTCGCCGGAGGCGAGAGCGCCTTCGATGTGTCCGGCGCGCTCGGTCGCCGTCTCGGTCGACGCCCAGTGCAGTCGGCCGTCCAGCGTCGGGCGCTGATAGAGGGGGTGGCCGAAGAGAGAGTAGTCGGCAAGGCGCTGGACGGTGGACGGGGAGGTCCACCGCTCTGCGCTCCAGTTCTGCACGTGCAGGACGTCGGGGGTGGCCGCGGCCGGGCCGAAGATCTGCGCGAGCTGGGCGGTGACGGCCTTGTCGAAGCCGGGGCGGACGGTGCGCGCGTGCGCGAATCCGAAGAGTGCGGCGGGTCGGCCGCCGGGCCCTGACATGTCGTGTATCTCCTGGAGCGGGCCGGTCCTGCTGAACGCCGCACCGGCCAGTCCCCTCTCCCGCCAGAAGGCGAAGGGGTATTGAGCGACGACCTTGGCGACTGCCCCCATCCAGACCGGCGTAGACCGGGCAAGGTGTACGAGGTCGGCGGGGAGCGCGTCGCCGAAGTAGATGCGCTCCAGCGCCAAGGCCGGTGGGACGGCCAGGATGACGTGCTCGGCGTGCAGGGTTCCGTCCGGGGTGTGCACGGCGAGACCGTCCCGGCCGTCCGGGTGGATGGCGGTGACGGGCGTGTTCAGCCGCAGGGTGTCGGTGGGCAGCGCAGTCGCAAGGGCGGAGACGAGGCTCTGGGATCCGGTGGCGAAACGGCGGGAGGGGGCATCGATCAGGTTGCCGGCAAGGCGATGTGTGCCGGTGGTGTCCTGCAGGAGGGTGTCCCCGGCGAGATGCTGGTCGAAGGTCTTGATGCCGCTGCGGGCGGCCAGGTCGCGCACGCGCTCCTCTCCGTCCCAGAACCAGGTGGCTCCCAGGTCGAGGGCCCGGTCCGGGTTCGATGTGGAGGCCGACAACAGGCGTCCGCCGATGCGGTCGCGGGCCTCCAGGCAGACAGTGTCGCGGCCAGCGGCGTGCAGGGCCGTAGCGGCGGCCAGCCCGGAGGCACCGGCGCCGACCACTATCACGTCGTGGCTGTCCCGGTGGGACATGTGTGGCTTCCTTTCTCTTCAGGCCGACTTCGCGTATGCCGAACCATCGGCATCAGGCAGGGAACCCGCCCGCACTGAGGCGGAGGCGCCGGGTCGACGGCCCGGAGGGCCTGGTCACTTGCTTCTGACGGTGTCCAGGACGATGCGGAAGCGGGGAGCTCCGGAGCGCAGCCGGGTGATGGCTTCGCCGGCCTGCTCCAGCGGCATGCGCTCGATCATGGGCCGTACACCGTTGGTGACGGCGAACCGCATCGCCTCCTCCGTCTCGCGCGCACTGCCGGTCAGGTGTCCGGTGACGGTGTGGCCGTTCATGACGAGCCGGGCCGCGGGCACCGTCACGGATCCCGCGTCGACACCGACGAGGGTGAGCTGCCCGTGCACGTTCAACCCGGTGAGCAGCTCGTCCACGGGGGCGGTGGAGGAGGCGGTGTGGACGATGAGATCGGCGCCGCCCAGTTCCTTCAGGGCGGCGCCGGGCGCCTGGTTGTTGCTGTCGATGTAGTGATGGGCGCCGAGGTCGCGGGCGAGCTTCTCGCGGTCGCCGCCCCGGGCGATGGCGATGGTCTCGTAACCGAGCTTCGCCGCGAACTGGACGGCGAGGTGCCCAAGTCCGCCGAGCCCGAACACGGCGACGCGACCGCCCGGGCGCGTGCCTGCCTTGCGCACGGCGTTGAAGGTCGTCACGCCCGCGCAGCCGAACGGGGCGGCATCGAAGAGGTCGAGCTCGTCGGGGATGCGCGCGAGCGCGTCGGCGGGCACGGTGATGCTCTGCGCCCAGCCGCCCGGGCAGGACAGGCCGGGCACCTTGCGTTCGGGGCAGTGGACAACGTCGCCCGCCCGGCAGAACGCGCAGTGCCCGCAGCTGCCGCCGAACCAGCCGACGGCCACGCGGTCCCCGACCGACCAGCCCTCGACCTGGTCGCCCACCTCGGCGATGACACCGGCGACCTCGTGCCCCGGGGTGACCGGGAAGGACGTGCCCGCGCCGGTGGCCGCGGCCGTTCCGATGTCGGCGTTGCACACGCCGCTCGCCGTGACGGACACCCGGACCCACGTGCCTGTCGGCGAGGCCGTCTCGGCCACGGAGGGGTGAAGAGGGCCTCGAGGCTCGGTCACGACCATGGTCACGGCAGTGTCTGACATGGTGCCTCTTGCCTTCCGAACGACGATGCATATAGCTGCTGGTTATGCTGAATGAGCAGGAGCCCACCGTAGGCGGAGGTAAACCAGCCCGGTAGGGGACATCAGTGAATGGAGCGATAAGACATGGCTATGATGGATCGCCTCAATCCCGAAGGGCTCCGGTATGCGCAGGCAGTCGCCGAGACCAAGTCGTTCAGCGCCGCCGCACGGGCTTACGGCGTCACCCAGCCTGCCCTGTCCAACGGGATCGCCAAACTGGAGGAGCGCCTCGGCGACCGGCTGTTCGACCGGTCGCCGCGCGGGGTGACCCAGACGGCGTTCGGCGCGCGGATCCTGCCTTTGATCGAGCGCGCCCTGGTCGCGCTCGACGCCGTCGCGGCGGAGGCCAGGCGGCTGACCGAACCGGGCGAGCAGAAGATCCGCGTGGGCGTCTCGCCCCTGATCGGCTCACACCTGGTCGCCCGCGCGTTCAGCATGGTGCGCGACCTTCCCGTGCCCCGCGACCTCGTCCTGCGCGAGGCGAACATGCAGGACCTGCGCGAAGGTCTGCTGGCAGGCCAGCTCGACATCATCCTGATCCCGGCCGTCGCCGCGATGCCGCGCCTCGAGCACCGGGTCATCGACGTCGAGCCGATCGTCGTCGTCACCCCCGACTCCGCAGACGACGCTCCGCTCGAACTCGAAGAGGCCGGCAAGGAGCAGTTCATCCTCGTTCCGGACACCTGCGGCCTGACCACGTTCACCACACAGCTCTTCCAGGCGCACGAGATGCCTCTGTGCACCTATCCGGGAGAAGCCGCCAGCTACCAGGTCCTGGAGGACTGGACGAAGCTCGGCCTGGGCTCGGCCATGGTCCCCCGCTCCAAGCTCACCTCACCCGACGTCCCGCACCGGCCACTGATGAACGAGGGCCGCGAGGTACAGATCTCCTTCGAAGCGGTGTGGAGCGCCGACTCCCCGCTCGCTGTGGACCTTCTCCGACTGGCCGACGGGCTCGCCGCCGCCCGCTAGCCATATGCACTGCTTATGCCATGATTCAAAGGGATCCTCTACCGGACCTCGCATGGAGTGCCTAACTTGGCAGGCACGTTGCGGTACACACCGCTCCGCTCATTCCCTGCCGATCGAGCGAGGCATAACCATGGCATATCTTGAGATCACACTGCAGGTGGAGTCGGCCAACCGAGTCGCGGCCGCCGGCGTGTACGAGAAGTACAAGCAGCCGTTCCTGGACACCGTCCCGGGCGCCATCAGCAAGCAGCTCCTCGTCCGCGACGAGGACGTCCAGGTCCTCCACGGCTTCCAGACCGTGGCCGACGCGAAGGCGTACCTGGCGAGCGACTTGTTCACCCGCGATGTGGTCGGTGGCCTGTCCCCGCTGCTGAAGGCGGCGCCCGAGGTGCGGGTCTACGACACCGTCTGAGCTCCTCAGAGCCTCGGGCAACGCCCCCTGCGCCACGGTCCCGGCACGCGTGACGGGCCCATGGCCCACCACCGCCCCAACCGCGGCCTGCAGCCACACGAAATCCGAGCCGCTGCCTCTCGCCGCCGGCCGGACCGATGAAATCTCAGCCGTCCGAGGCTGCCGGCTGCCGGCCATGTTGCTCGTGGGTATCGCTTTCGCCTCGGATTTCCCGCCGTGAACGTCGCCGCGGCCACGACGTCGCCGACGCCGAGCACGGACTCGCATCCGGCCTGGTCAACGCCGGCCTCCACATCGGAGGTGCCGTCGTCGGCCTCGCCCGGCAGTGACCACGCGCCGGTCGAACACGGGTGCCCCGATCACCCTGCCTCGCCTGGCGAAGAGGGCCGCCCGCACCTGACCGGGCCAAGATCCTCCCCTCACCCTGCGAACACCGACAGGTGGATTCATGCACGAACTCAAAGCGCTGCTACGCGAGTACGACCGTGCCCGCGCCTACACCGACGAGCTGTGGAGAGACCTCACTCCGGACGAGGTGACCTGGCGCCCGCACGAGGACTCCAGTGCCATCGGCTGGCATCTCGGCCACCAGGCCCACGTCGCCCACTTCATGATCCGCAACCTCACCGCGGCCGAGCCCAGCCCCGACCCGGAACTGGACGCGCTCATGGACTCCGCGAATCCGGAGAAGTTCCGCGGCGCGCTGCCCACCGTCGAACGGCTCACCGCCTTCCGCGACACCGTCGCCGAACGCGTCCACGCCCGCATCGGCGACATCGCCACCGGCAACGTCGGCGCCCCCACCCAACTGACCGTCGTCGCCACCCACCTGCTGACCGCACTGATCAACCACGAGTACCAGCACGACCAGTGGATCAGCGAGGTCCGTGCCGAAAACCTCGGCCACGCGCTCCCGCCCGACCCCGCCTCAGACCGGCTCAGCCGCGTCGACGGCTACCTCGTCCTCAACCCCTACACCTGACCACCACACCGGACACCCCTCCGGCTCCGACAAGGTCATCCCTCGCAAGTCACCGAGCTCATGGCCGTGGCCGTGGCACTGACCACCCAGTGCGCGTACTGCATCGAGGCGCACACCAAGGCCGCGCACGCCGCTGGCGCGACCCAGGAGGAACTGGCGGAGGCCACCATGATCGCGGCCGCACTGCGCGCGGGCGGCAGCTACGCCCACGGCTTCATGGCCATGAAGTTCTTCGACCAGGCCGAGCAGGCATCCGTGGCTTAAGTAGCCGCACCCCCGGTTACTGCCCCGGAACGGGCCGGGCGATCACCCGGTCCGCCCCACATCCGCTGGGCGGCTCCCGCTCAAGCAGAGATCGACCGGCGGTCTCTCAACTCCGAGTTGCTGCATCTGCTGGAGGTCGACCTCGACGCCGTATCTTCCGGGACGCCGAATCGCCCTGGCGGCGATTCGGCGTCCCCTGCCCCCGCTACGCGGGAGCGGGCATTCACCCCGGCCCTGAAGGACTCCGTTGGGAAATCCGCGGAACGGGTTGTCTTGGTCGGATCATGCAGCAAGGTCCAGGCGAGTGAGGTGGGAGACGCGGGTCGTGCCGAGCGGGGTGCCGTTCAGCCAGGCCTCAGCGCGGATGAGGTTGACGGCAGTGGCGGACAGGATGTTCGCGAGATGTGTCTTGGCCTGGCCTCGATAGGGGGTGCGGCGCAGTCGGGTGCGGCGGACGGTTTGGGAGATGGTGCCCTCGATGCCGGCGCGGATGTCGTAGCGGGCCTTCCACGCTTCGGTCTGCTGCTCGGCGCGTTGCTGTGCCAGGATCTGTTGCTGTTCTCGGGGCAGCAAGGTCAGCTGGCGGCCCCATTTGCCGTTCGCCGCCTTGGTGCACCGCTGCCGAAGGGGGCACGGCTCGCAGTCGGCGAATGCGAAGCGCACCCGGGCGATGGGGGTGCCGCTGGGTTTGCGCTGGTCGGACCAGCTGGCACTGACCGCTCCCTGCGGGCAGGTGACCTTTTGGGTGTCCCAGTCGACGTGGAAGGCGGCCTGGGCCAGATCCGGTGCCTGCTCATCGCGTCCGCTGTGGCAGGTGTCGGCGCCGACCGGCCCGAGCAGGGTGATGCCGTGGTCGCTGCGGGCGGTGAGGATGTGGGCGGCGGTGACATAGCCGGAGTCCACCACGTGCTCGTCCGGCATCATCTGGCGTTTGTCCAGGTGCTGGTGGATGGTGTCCGTCATCGCGGCGTCGTCGACGGTCGCGTCCGTGGTCTCCACGTTCGTGATCAGGTGGGGCGCGTGACGCTCACAGGTCTCGGTCAGGTGGACCTTGTAGCCGGTCCAGCCGGATCCGCGCTTGACGCCGTAACGGGCGTCGAGGTCGTAGGGGGAGGCCAGCCGCACTCTGCCCGGCGGGAGGTCCTTGCCCTCCCGCCAGCGCACCTCCTGCCTGTCCCGGTGGTACTGCTCGTCCCAGGCGCGGCGCAGAACCTGCACTGCCGGGATCTCGCGCAGCCAGACCGGGGCAGTGGCCTGGTCGACGGCGTCCAGGAGCGCGAAGCCGTCCCGGCCGACCTGCTCGGCCCATTCCCGGCGGGCGTTGTCCCCCTTCGGGAACCGGTAGCTGTCGATCCTTGCTCCGTAGCGTTCCACCCACGAGGAGTCGATCAACTCGGTCAGCCAGTCGGGGGTGGCTGCGGCCAGGGCCTCCAGCGCCGCGCGCAGCGTCTCGCCGACGAACTCCATCCGGTTCAGCGTGCGCACCGCGGCCAGCACATGTGTGGAGTCGGTGCGCTGCCGCCCGCCGGCGCGGAGCAGCCCGGCGTCCGACAGCCGGGCCAGCATCACCTCCAGGACCCGCTCCTCCACCCCGTGCTGGATCAGGCGGGAACGGAAGTCGCCCAGGACCGTGAAGTCGAAGCCGGGGTCATCCAGCTCCAGCCCGAGGAGGAACTTCCAGTCCATGCGGGCCCGCACCTGATCGGCGGCCTGCCGGTCGGACAACCCCTCGGCGTACTGGAGCACCGACACCAGCGCCAACGCACCGGGAGAGACGGCCGGACGCCCCCGCGACGGGAAGGCTTCGGTGAAGGCCGCGTCGTCGAACACCGGGCCCAGCACTTCCCGGACCCGGATGGCCAAGGTCCCCTTGGGGAACGCCGCCCGCACCACCCGGGCCGTCATCTGCGGCACCCCGTCATCCGATCGCGGTTCCAACGACATCCCGCCCCATCCTCTTCGCCGACCATACCGATCAGGAAGACCAACGACGCGAGCATGCCCGAATCACGGATTTCCCAACGGAGTCCCGAAGGACCGGGCACCCTGCCCGGAAAGAGAGGGTGGATCGAGCGGCACTGGCCACACCTCAACGGATCACGCTCGGACCAGTCAGGACACACGTCGGAAGGCGCCAACAGGGCCGATCGCGCCGCGCCGAACTTGTCGCGGATGCGATGCATGGCCTCTTCAGTGATCAGGCGGGCCTCGCAGGGGCGCTCGAGGCTAATCTGCCGGGCAATCTGACCGGCGTCGACGAGGTCCTCACCCTTGAGTCAGATGCCGGTCAGGAGGCTGCGCTGCAAGCCCGCGGCGTCGAGAAGCCCGTACGCCATCGGGCGCAGGTAGTCGTCGGGCAGGGACACCTCCAGCAGCGGCCGTCTTATCCCAGCTGTTCCCGCCCGCGAAACATGGCGTCAGGGTCAGGGCGCGAGCGGCCTGGGCGCGCTGGCGCAGCAGGTGTTCGAGCTTCCCGACCAGATCTCGCCGTTTGCCTGCCTGCACGCGAACGCCTTGGACAGGAAACATGGCATACACGGATATACAGCCCAGATCCCTTGGAGTTTCAAATCAAATTCGCCAGGAACTTTTGTGCAGGAAAAACTGAAGCGGGAAACGGACCGTTCTTTGACCACCGACCCCTGGACGGGTCCACAAGGCGGATATATGGGTCGCCGCACATGCCTCTGGTGCAGATCCATTGTCGGAGCTCATCCCAGGCCGCGACTGAGCCCTGACATCCACGGCTCACAGCAACCACGCAGCCCGGAGTAAAGATCAGCACCCCCTCCGGCCACCACGACGACTGGTAACGACGGCCAGAACGGACGCCCGATCGAGCTCGTTCGGAACGCGTCGCCTGGCCCCCTGGCCAAGACAGGCTGGTTCCGTCCGCCAAGGGCCGGCGCTCGGGAAACGAGACCCCGACCGACACGGCGGGTGGAGCTGTGACGCCTTGGATGAGCAGTCCGTCGTCGCTGCCGGGACCGCACCCTCGGCATCGCCGTCCCCACCATGGCCCGCTTCCTGGCGGCCCGTCCATGAACAGCGCCGGGCCCCGGAACGCCCCGATCGAGGACCTGCTGGAGGCCCCAGCTCCAATGCAGGGCGGAGCGGATGCTCGCCGCCCTCGATGCTCGGAATGAACCAGCTCGGCATGCCACCATGCCCCGACACCTCCGCCTCAGCCAGGAAAACAGAGATTCGGCCCTTGTGAGCCAATTCACTGATAGATGACTGGACTATCGCGAATCGTAGACTTTAGCCTCCTTTGAAGGATACGAGCCTTATAGAAGATTTCCGTAGCGCGGCGACCGGTCGCGAAACAGGAACGGGTCAACCGGAGACCTGGCGGACAGCGGCCCGTCCAGACACTTCAGGCCCATGAGGAAGATGCGGCGTACCTCAGTACGTCGGCATCACCAATGGGCCACTCGAGCCCGGAAGGTGGACAAGTGAGCGAAGACGCCGTTTGGGTCCGAGGCGTGACCGGCATCCAACTGCACCACGTCACCGATCTCCAGGACGCTCGACGGTTCCTGGGCAACGCTGTCATGGCACTGCGCGCCGCCCACGTGAGAACCGGTGAC
Source organism: Streptomyces sp. KR55 (assembly GCF_052245645.1). Lineage (NCBI taxonomy): Bacteria > Bacillati > Actinomycetota > Actinomycetes > Kitasatosporales > Streptomycetaceae > Streptomyces > Streptomyces sp. KR55. The sequence continues at coordinate 15,561 of NZ_JBQQCE010000107.1, forward strand.
GCCAGGTTCTCCGGTCTCGCCGACCAGCTCAAGGGCATGGTCGCCGAGACGCGCGACCTCGAGGGCGAGGCCCGGGAGCGCATGCACCAGCTGCACTCCACGGATCCCGAGCGGTTCGTGCGCTGCCGAGAGGGCGAAGAGCCCTGGCCGGACGAGCTCCAGGGGGGCTTCATCCCGCGCCACACCTGCCAGGACGAGTGCCTCTACCACGACCACGATGTGTTGGACGGCATCCTGCAGTGCACCTGCGGCCGGCCCCCGTGCCGCGCGTGCGCGATAGCGGGCTCGCCCTGACGCGTACGTACGCCGGGGCACAGCATCCGGCCAAGGTCGGATGGGGCCGTTGCTGCCCAGGCGGCGATGGCCCCGCCGGCTCCCACCCTGTACATCAGACCGTGTACGACATCAGACCGTGTACGAGCAAGCCCCGTCCCGGTCCCGGCAAGCCTGCCGCCTCCACGATCGGGTACTCCTGACGGACCGGGCGGTTGTCGAACCAGCACTCCAGGATCTCCGGACGCCTGCCGCGGACCTGGCCTGCGTGGAGAGCGTAGAAACGGCTACGTGCAGTGCAGATCGACAGCTTCAGGAGCGGCGCGCCGGATCCGGTCAGGGGTGAGATCGGCGGGCCGGAAGGGCTGCGAGATCACCATATCGACGTCGGGGAGTTCGCAGTCCAGCACGGAGTCGGGCCCTCCTTGTCGGAGGTGACGACCAGCTTCTGGCGCTCTCCAGGAACGGACGCAGATCGAGTTCGCCGGAGACGCAGCCGACCAACTCGCCCGGCTTGAAGTCGAGGCGCTGGGGGTGCCGTCTGAATCACCGCTCCGGCAACGCCCCGACGGCGTCGGGGAATTCAGCGGACACGGCACATGCACCACCGCCGCGCAGCCTGCGGTGCCCGCATTCGCGTCCGCGGCGACTGGTGGTGTCCGCGTCGTACCCGGGCTCTTTCGCACGGCGGACCAGGGCGGCGCCCTGAGCATTTTCGACTCGCCTTGACACGCCGTCCTTCGAGGCGTTGCCTTGAATGTAGAGATCGCGACCAGATCCGCGTGCATGCCCTGGGGCTGGGAGCGCGGCGGGTGGAGATGACTCCTCATGGCGACGTACGAGTACTGCTGCAATCGCTGCGGATCGTTCGACGTCAAGCTGCCGATCGGCACTGCGCCCGCCGAGCGAGTCTGCCCGCAGTGCGCGAATACGGCTCGGCGTGTGTACTCGTCCCCCGCGACCGCCTTCACGTCGCCTGCCGTCGCGGGCCTGCGCGAGCAAGAGGAGAAGTCTCGGGAAAACCCCGCGGTGGTCAGGCGGGTGCCTCCCAAGGCTGCTGCGCCGAGGCCGGTCCATCCGGCGGTCGGCCGGCTTCCCCGACCCTGAGAGGGATGTCGCGCGCCGGCCGGATCGGTCGGTACGCCCGTTTCGGGAAGGGTTCGGGGCGGCCTCGACCGTACTGCCTCGAAGAGAATGGCGCGGGATCGCGCACAACTGCTTTTCGGTCGCATGACCGCCCGGCGGGTGCATCGCTCGCGAGAACGGGATATCGGGAGGTGTGTCCCCTTGGCCAACGTCGGACTTCTCTTCGTTGGCGCGGTGCTGTTCCTGAACGGGTTGATGCTGCTGGGCAAGGTGGACAGCCGGGCAGCCGCCATATTCAACCTGTTCGTGGGCGGGCTTCAGGTCTTGACACCCACATATCTCATCATCGCCGCGAATCAGGATCCCGACCGAATTCTGCTGGCATCGGGTATCTTCCTCTTCGGTTTCACATACCTGTATGTGGGAGTCGGACTGCTCATGGGGCTCGACACGACGGGCGTGGGCTATTACTCGCTGTTCGTGTCGATCGTGGCCCTGGGTTATTCATTCGTCAGCTTCCGACAGTTCAACGATCAGCCATTCGGAGTGATATGGCTCTACTGGGCCTTCCTCTGGTTCCTCTTCTTCCTGCTACTGGGGCTGAAACGGGAGGCGCTGACGCCCTATGTCGGCTGGGTGACCGCGATCGAAGGCTGGGTGACCGGCGTCATACCGGCATTCCTGCTGCTGTCCGGTTACTGGGTTGCCGAGAACTTCTATGAGATCGCGATCGCGCTGGGCGCGTTTGGCGTGCTGGTCTTCGCCGCGCTGTGGTTCGTACTCCGCCGGAGGGGGCCCGGCAGGCCCGCCGAGGAGTACGGCGCCCCGGGCTACCCGGCGGGCAGCCCCGGCTAGCGGCCCCGCCGGACCTGGCCGGAAGATCGCCGCCGGTACCCACACTCGTCGATCGGAGCGCGGGAGGTGGTCGAGGAGATGCAAGAAGAGACATGAGAGGGCATCCGGGGCGTTCCGGGTGCTGGGACCAGAATCCCCGCGGGGACTATGCCGCACTCGCTCACCGGTACAGAGCACATGAGGAGTTCACATGCCTGAAGTAATCTTCAGCGTCGACCAGTCCCGGTCGATGCGCGATCAGGATGTACCTGGACACAACAGGTGGCATCCTGACGTCCCGACCGTCGCGATGGTCCGCCCGGGGGACGAGTTCCGCCTCGAATGCCGTGAATGGACCGACGCGCAGATCGGCAACAACGACTCCGCCAACGACGTGCGCGATATCGACCTGAAGCGATGCCACATGCTGAGCGGGCCGATAGGCGTCGAAGGCGCGGAGCCGGGCGACCTGCTCATCGTGGACATCCTCGACCTCGGTCCGGTACCGCAGCAGGTCGGAGATGCGCCGGGTCAGGGCTGGGGATATACGGGCGTCTTCGCCAAAGCCAACGGTGGAGGCTTCCTGACGGACTACTTCCCGGACGCCTACAAGGCGATATGGGAATTCCACGGGCAAGTAGCGACGTCCAGGCACCTACCCGGTGTCCACTTCACCGGCATCACCCACCCCGGTCTCTTCGGCACCGCGCCCTCAGCGGAGCTGCTGGAGAGGTGGAACAGGCGCGAGCAGGCCCTGATCGACACCGACCCCGACCGGATCCCGCCACTGGGACTCACGCCCGAGCCCGATCAGGCCCTCGCCGGCAAGGCCACCGGATCGGATGCCGAACGCATCACCCAGGAAGGAGCACGAACCGTTCCCGCACGGGAGAACGGCGGCAACCAGGACATCAAGAACTTCACTCGTGGATCGCGGGTCTTCGTCCCCGTTCACGTCAAGGACGCCAAGCTGTCGGCCGGTGATCTGCACTTCAGCCAGGGAGACGGTGAGATCACCTTCTGCGGCGCCATCGAGATGGGCGGCTACATCGACTTCCACGTCGACCTGATCAAGGGTGGCATGGAGAAGTACGGTGTCAGCACCAACCCCATCTTCATGCCGGGCAACGTCGAGCCGCGGTACTCGGAATTCATCTCCTTCATCGGGATCTCCGTGGACCACGACACCGACACCAACTACTACATGGACGCGACGGTCGCCTATCGCCGCGCCTGCCTCAACGCCGTCGAGTACCTGAAGAGGTTCGGCTACTCCGGAGAGCAGGCCTACCTGCTCCTCGGCGCGGCCCCTATCGAGGGACGCATCAGCGGGATCGTCGACATCCCCAACGCCTGTTGCTCCCTCTACCTCCCGACCGGTGTCTTCGACTTCGACGTCCGTCCCACCGCGGAGGGTCCCAAGGCCGCGGACCGCGGTCAGTGCGCGGTGTCCAGCTGAGGCCGACGGGTCACCCTCACCGGGATCCCGCCCGCCGGACCTTCCCTCCGCACCGCACCAGCCGCCCTGAGGCCGAGTCCCGCCCGGGGGAGCCGCGGTTGGCGCTCAGCGCCTGTGCCGAGGCGGCGGGCCGGCCTCGGGGCTGTACTGGGAGTGGGAGCCACCTTGGTCGGCGAACACGTGCGTTGGAGACGCACCGCCAGGGGGAACAGGCTGCAAGATCGCCCGGCCGTCTGCACCCGGCTCGGGAAGTCCTGGTCCTGGTCGCCGCCCCACCGCGGGAAGAAGAACCCCGGGTCGTAGACCTGCAGCGCCGGCCGCCGCTTCTCCAGGTTCCACGCCAGCACGTACACGCCGTCCCCCAGCAGCACGGCCGTGCGCTCCGCCTGCCGTATGCGAAGCGTCAGCAGTTCCTTCTCAGCCCACTTCCGCAGCCGCTCCTGAACAGCCGCGGCCTCCGTCGCGCCCGACTCCGGCGACTCCTCGTCGGCATGCTCGGCACCGGCCACGGCGATCTACTGGTCCGACCCGAGCAGGTAGCCCAGCGCCGTATCCACCAGATTCGCCACATCGCCCAGCTCACGCCGCTCCAACTCGGCCTCATCACCCGCAGCCGCCGCAAGCCGCCCGGCCTGGTTGTTGTCGTAGCTCGCCAGAACCTTGTATGCCGCAAGCCTCCGCAGTTCATGCGGAGGCAACCACGAGGCCGCCAGCTCCGGGAAGGCCCGGCTCGACGGTCGCCCGACGTCAGCCATCATCGGCTTGTAGCGCCGTGGACGGCCCCGCGCCAGATGATCAGCGTAGCGGCACCCTTCCCGGCCGACGGCTGCCACAATGGGCGCATCCGCTACCGAGGGCTTCGCACCGCAGTCAGGGCGACGCGCTGCGCGGCTGGCGGCCCGGCTTCTTCGCGGCCGCTTTTTTCGCCGTGGTCTTCTTGGCGCCCGCTCCTTGACCGCAGCCTGGTTCGAGGGCTCGTGCACCTCGGTCCCCGAGTCCTCGCCGCGAGAAGCGTGCGTCGTCACGCCACTGAAACGCTGAAGAATTTACCAAAATCCTATTGACTTGGGACATATCTCGTGCAGGGTGAGTACTAGACCATAACACCGAAAGAGCCACAAAGCCGGTGAGGACGTCTAGTCGGCGGAGTGACTCGGACAGGATGTGGTTTAGGCCCCCGGCAAGCCGGCGCGACACCGAGGCAACAGTGACGACTGAAGCTTCAGGACACGCGCAGCACTACCGGGGACTGGTTTTGCCCTCGGAGCCTTCGCACGGGCCTGACCGCGGTGCGAAGGCTCTGCCACGCCCACGCTCCGCAGAACCAAAAGGAGCACCAATCCTGTCCTCCCGCGGCCGGATCGGTCACTCTGCATCGATGTCGGGCTGTATCTCCACGGTGAAGGCCGCGTCCTCAGGGCCGTCGCCTTCCTCGTCCTCCCAGACGATCACTCGCACGTGCCTCCGCCCGCCGCCACGCACCTCCCACTCGGTCACCAGGTCGGTGACGACGAGGGCGGCAACATACTCAGCGTCCTCCTCGGGATCGACAGCAGTGACGGTCCCCCGCCACCGCTCGGAATGGCCGCCGTAAGCACGCCAGCCCTGCGAGCCGTGCGGCTCGTCGACCCGATACACCCAGCCCTTCTCGGTGCCCATGACACCGATCCTTCCACTCAAGATGCACCACGCGCCGCATCGGATCGTCACCCGCCGCACCCTGGCCTTCAACCCGGCGTCCTCGTCCTCCGGCAACTCCCACGCCAGATGTCCTCGGTTCGGGAAGTCCTGGTCCTGATCGTCGTCCCACTGCGGGAAGACCCCGGGTCGTAGAGCACTTCCGCAGCCGCTCCCGATTCGAAAATCCACCGCCCGATGTCCGGGTCCGCCGGTCAGACGGCTTCTTCCATCTGCTGGAGAGTCACCTGGTAGCCGAGCTGGTTGAGCTGGCTCACCAGCCGTCGGGTCTGCCTGGCACGGCCGGTGCGTTCGAGGAAGTACTGGCCGCCGAGATCGGCGTATGCGGTGTCGCGGGTGAACATGTGCCAGACGGACGGCGATCAGGATCGAGTGTTCCAGGGTGACCAGGGCGCGTTCTTGCCGCGGCGGGCGATGAGCCTGCGGTAGCGGGCGGCGAGGCAGGTGTCCATGGTCCGCGACGCGGAGACGGCGGCCTGGCCGAGTACGGCCTTGAGCCAGGGATCGCCGTGGCGGGTCTTGCCGGGCCCCTTCTTACCGCCGGATTCGTTGTTGCCGGGGCACGCCCCGGCCCAGGAGGCCAGGTCGGCCGCCGTGGGGAAGCGGGCGATGTCGTTGCCGATCTCGGCGAGGATCACCTCGGCGGCCCGTGTGTTCACGCCGGGGATGGTCACCAGGAGTTCGATGCGGCGGCGAAAGGGCGCGATCTGGGCGTCGATCCGCGCATCCAGCCGCTTCTCCATCGCGGTGCAGGCGTCGATGCGGCCGAGCATGGCCCGGGCCAAGAACGCGTGGTGACCGGTGAAGTGGCCGGTCAGGGCCTCGATGAGGGCGTCCGTCTTGCGGCGCATGCTGCCCCTGGCCAGCTCCGCGAGCACCTACGGGTCGCGTTCGCCGACGATGAGGGCCTCCAGCATCGCGCGGCCGGAAACGCCCAGGATATTGGCCACCGCGGCGGACAGCTTGATCCCGGCGTCCTCCAGGAGCTTCTCCAGGCGCTGGGCCTCCCGGGTGCGTTCACGGATCACCTCGGTGCGATACCGGGTCAGGTCCCGCAGCTGCCGGATCGGCTCGGACGGCACGAACGAGGGCCGCACCAGGCCGCATTCGACGAGTCGGGCGATCCATTCGGAATCCTTCACGCCGGCCTTGCGGCCGGGGACCGCCGTCATGTGGCGGGCGCCTGGCAGTCGGCACTCCATCTCGTGCTCCAGCAGGTAGAACACCGGTCTCCAGTAGACGCCGGTGGCCTCCATGCCGACCACGGTGATCTGCTCGGCGAGCAGCCAGTCCCGCATCGCCAAAAGGCCCGAGGTCACCGAGAAGAAGGTGTGGGTCTCCCTGCGGCGCCGCTTGCCGGACCCCGGCACCCGGATCGTCACCTTCACGTCCGCCTTGCTGATGTCGATCCCCCCCGCAGCGTTCGTGGATCACGTCCATCTGTCCCGGCACCCCCCCTGATCGGCCGCGAGTGCGCGGTCGTCCGGCGGGGCCCGGCAGGCGGAAGACTCTGATTCGCGTGCTCGAAGCAACACATCCGGGTGCCTGTCGATGAACCCCCAGCGTCCCACTCGGTCACAGGCTCGGAACGCACCAAGCGGGAACGACGTCCGCCGGACGGCCACGGACCGATTTTCACGCCCACAGGGTGTCACCGACAGGGGACCGGACTACTCAGTCTCTGGGAACGGTTCGCCGGCAGGCTGATCAGCAACGCCGCGGACAGATAGGTGCAGAGGATGATCTGCTTGGAGTCGGCGACAGCGTGAACTATCGGGTCGGTGGTTGGCGGCGTTGGGCTCCGATGCGGGTGACGCCAGTGGCAGCTTCGGGCTGCTGCCTCAGGCGCTGGTGTCCAGGGCGCAGACCCGACGAGGCGCCAGTAGCCCGTTCGCTCCCCCTCCGGCGCTTCCTCCGCCGTGATGATCTCCGCGCCGGTGACCTGCGTAAGCGATCAAGCGGGAACCGCCGCTGCACCTGACTGGGCGATATATCTGCCGATCCGTCATGTTGCGGGACTGGCGGGCTGTCGGTTGCCTCGTGAGCGGAGCACAGCAGAGGCGCCGCGCAGACAGGCCGGACACTGCTCCGTCGGAGGATTCGCATGCGTTACACACACCACATTGGTGCAGGTATCGGCCTGGTTCTCGGTGCCCTCGGTCTGCAGATCCCGGCCGCTGTCGCCGCTGATGACTCAGAAGTCCACATCAGTCCGTGGAATGCCTCCCCGGGCTCCACGGTCACGGTCAGTACAACGGCCTGCGACCCTGACGCGGACTACGGCAAGGGCTGGTCGGAGGTGGGAGGGCCGTTCCACCTCTTCGAAGGCGACCATGAGGGGGTACTCACCGGCCAGTTCCAGATCCCGGAAGGAACCAGACCGGGCAGCGACACAGTCACCCTGAAGTGCCCACCACTGACCAAGGTCACGGACACGTACCAGGTCACCGGCCGCCCTCCGAGCGGCTCAGTCAGCGCCGGCTTCGGACCGGCCGAAGACACAGTCATGGAGCTCGCCCTGGGCGGTGCGCTGCTCGTCGGAGCCGCCGGGGGCATGGTCTGGATGCACCGCCGCCCGAACGGCAACCGAACCTGACCGCCCGACTCCACCGGCTCCGACCAGCTCCGTCCACTCCGGTCTGAACCGGCCCCCGACACGGCATCGATCCCGGGGCCTGCGAGGCCCACACCACCCGCTACAAAGCACCCGCCGTGAAGCAAAGGCTCAACCGATGGAACCCGGGCATCACACCAGCGCTTCCCGAGACCCGTTCATCCCCGCAGTGCGCCTTCTGGCTTGCGCAATGATGGCGGGTGCGGTGCTGCTGATCAGCGGGGTGCACGACAAGGAGCCACCGCAGCCATCGGCGGCCCAGGCCTTCTCCACCTCCGCAGGCCCCACGCCCACCGCCACTGCCTCGGATACCCGCACCGCCCCGGCCACCGGTACTGATTCAGCTGCCCCTGCTGCTTCAGCATCCCGTACGGCTTCCCCCACCCGCCCCGCCGTCCAGCCGCTGCCCCCCGCGGATCCGGTGCGGCTCCGGATCGCCGCCATCGGCGTGAACGTCCCGATGACACGACTGGGCCTCGACGCGGCAGGGGCGCTGCGGACCCCACCACCTGGCAAACCCGGCCTCGCCGGCTGGTACGGCGACGGCACGGCTCCCGGCTCGGCAGGGACCGCCGTCGCCACCGGGCATGTGGACACGCCCACCGGCGGCCCCGGTGTCTTCCACAACCTCGGCGCCCTGACCAAGGGCGCCACCATCGAGATCAGCCGGGCGGACCGGCGGACGGCGGTGTTCGCCGTCCGCGCCGTCGAGCTCTACGACAGGAAGAAATTCCCCAGCAAGAAGGTCTACGGCAGTTCCGGCCGGCCCGAACTCCGGTTGATCACCTGCGGCGGCGG
>NZ_JBQQCE010000108.1:0-24104 GCF_052245645.1 Streptomyces sp. KR55
CCTAGATCGAGGCGGAGGTCGCCAGGGCCGAGGAGCGGATGGCCGGCCGGCGGGCGCGCGTGCCCGCGGTCACCTACCCGCCCCAGCTGCCCGTCAGCCAGAAGAAGGACGAGATCGCCGACGCCATTCGCGACCACCAGGTCGTGATCGTCGCCGGTGAGACCGGGTCCGGCAAGACGACACAGATCCCGAAGATCTGTCTCGAGCTCGGGCGTGGTGTCCGCGGCATGATCGGGCACACCCAGCCCCGCCGTATCGCCGCCCGTACCGTCGCCGAGCGGGTGGCCGAGGAGCTGGACACTCCGCTGGGTGAGACCGTCGGCTGGAAGGTCCGCTTCACCGACCAGGTGAACCCGGACGCCACCTTCGTCAAGCTCATGACGGACGGCATCCTGCTCGCCGAGATCCAGACCGACCGCGAGCTGCGCGCCTACGACACGATCATCATCGACGAGGCCCACGAGCGGTCCCTCAACATCGACTTCCTGCTCGGGTATCTCGCGCAGTTGCTGCCGAAGCGGCCCGATCTCAAGGTCGTCATCACCTCCGCCACCATCGACCCCGAGCGCTTCTCCCGGCACTTCGGCGACGCGCCGATCGTCGAGGTCAGCGGCCGTACGTATCCCGTGGAGGTGCGCTACCGGCCCCTCCTCGAAGAGGACGGCGACGACGCCGACCGCGACCAGATCACCGCGATCACCGACGCGGTCGAGGAGCTCCAGAGGGAGGGCCAGGGCGACATCCTGGTCTTCCTCTCCGGTGAGCGGGAGATCCGGGACACCGCGGACGCCCTCACCAAGAAGCAGTACCGCTTCACCGAGATCCTCCCGCTGTACGCCCGCCTGTCCCACGCCGAGCAGCACCGGGTCTTCCAGCCGCACGCCGGCCGCAGGATCGTTCTGGCGACCAACGTCGCCGAGACGTCCCTCACCGTCCCGGGCATCAAGTACGTCATCGACCCCGGCTTCGCCCGGATCTCCCGCTACAGCCATCGCACCAAGGTCCAGCGGCTGCCCATCGAGCCGGTCTCCCAGGCGAGCGCCAACCAGCGCAAGGGCCGCTGCGGCCGTACGTCCGACGGCATCTGCATCCGGCTGTACAGCGAGGACGACTTCCTCGCCCGGCCGGAGTTCACGGACGCGGAGATCCTGCGGACGAATCTCGCGTCCGTCATCCTCCAGATGACCGCGGCCGGCCTCGGCGACATCGAGAAGTTCCCGTTCATCGACCCGCCGGACCACCGCAACATCCGCGACGGCGTTCACCTTCTGCAGGAGCTGGGCGCGCTCGACCCCGCCCAGAAGGACGCGCGCAAGCGTCTCACCGACACGGGCCGCAAGCTCGCGCAGCTCCCCGTCGACCCGCGCCTGGCCCGCATGGTGCTGGAGGCCGACAAGAACGGCTGCGTCCGCGAGGTCATGGTCATAGCCGCCGCGCTGTCCATCCAGGATCCGCGGGAGCGCCCGGCCGACAAGCAGACGCAGGCCGACCAGCTGCATGCCCGCTTCAAGGACGAGACCAGCGACTTCCTCGCCTACCTCAACCTCTGGCGGTACATCCGCGAGCAGCAGAAGGAGCGCGGCTCGTCCTCCTTCCGCCGGATGTGCAAGCAGGAGTACCTCAACTTCCTGCGCATCCGCGAATGGCAGGACATCTACACCCAGCTGCGCACGGTCGCCAAGCAGATGGGCATCCACGTCAACGAGGACGACGCCCCTGCCGACCGCATCCACGTCTCCCTGCTCGCCGGCCTTCTCTCCCACATCGGGATGAAGGACGTGAAGGAGTCCAAGGACAGCAGGGACTCCGGCGCGCGCAGGGAGCGCAACGAGTACCTCGGCGCCCGTAACGCCAAGTTCGCGATCTTCCCGGGCTCGGCCCTCTTCAAGAAACCGCCGCGGTTCGTGATGTCCGCCGAGCTCGTGGAGACCTCCCGCCTCTGGGCCCGCGTCAACGCGAAGATCGAGCCGGAGTGGGTCGAGCCGCTCGCCGAGCACCTCCTCAAGCGGACGTACAGCGAACCGCACTGGGAGAAGGACCAGGCCGCGGTGATGGCGTACGAGAAGGTCACGCTGTACGGCGTCCCGATCGTCGCCCAGCGCAAGATCAACTACGGCCGGATCGACCCGGAAGTCTCCCGCGAGCTGTTCATCCGCAACGCCCTGGTCGAGGGCGACTGGCGCACGCATCACAAGTTCTATGCCGACAACCGCAAACTCCTCACCGAGGTAGAGGAGTTGGAGCACCGCGCCCGCCGCCGGGACATCCTGGTCGACGACGAGACCCTCTTCGACTTCTACGACCAGCGGATCCCCGAACACGTCGTCTCCGGCGCCCACTTCGACTCGTGGTGGAAGCGCAAGCGGCACGAGCAGCCGGACTTCCTGGACTTCGAGCGCGAGATGCTCATCCGGGAGTCGGCGGAGGCGGTCACCAAGGCGGACTATCCGGACACCTGGCGGCAGGGCCCGCTGAAGTTCCGGGTCACGTACCAGTTCGAGCCGGGCGCGGACGCCGACGGCGTCACCGTCCACATTCCGCTGCAGGTCCTCAACCAGGTCACGGACGAGGGCTTCGACTGGCAGATCCCGGGCCTGCGGGAGGAAGTGGTCACCGAGCTGATCCGGTCCCTCCCGAAGCCGATCCGCCGCAACTACGTACCGGCGCCCAACTACGCGAAGGCGTTCCTGGAAAGCGCCACCCCCCTCCAGGAACCCCTCACCACCACCATGGCCCGCGAGCTGAAGCGCATGGTCGGCGTCCCCTTCACCGCCGACGACTTCGACTGGTCGAAGGTCCCCGACCATCTGCGCATCACGTTCCGCATCATCGACGAGCGCCGCCGCAATCTGGCGGAGGACAAGGACCTTGAGGCGCTGAAGCTCCGGCTGAAGCCGAAGGCCCGCAAGGCCCTCTCGCAGGCCGCCGCGGCCACGGCCGAGCGTCAGGGCGGCGAGTCCGTCGAGCGCAAGGGCCTGACCGACTGGACGATCGGCACGCTCACCCGCGTCTTCGAGACCCGCCGGGCCGGCCAGCCCGTGAAGGCGTACCCGGCGCTCGTCGACGACGGCGACACGGTCTCCGTACGCCTATTCGACACGGAGGCGGAGCAGGCCGAGGCCATGTGGAAGGGCACGCGCCGCCTGATCCTCCGCAACATCCCGGTGAACCCTGCGAAGTTCGCATCCGAGAAGCTGACGAACGCCCAGAAGCTCGCCCTCTCCGCCAACCCGCACGGCTCGATCCAGGCCCTGTTCGACGACTGCGCGACGGCCGCGGCCGACAAACTGATCGCGGACTTCGGCGGGCCGGCGTGGGACGAGGAGTCGTACCGGAAGCTGTACGACAGGGTGCGCGCCGAGATCGTCGACACGACGGTCCGTACGGTCGGGCAGGTGCAGCAGGTCCTCGCCGCCTGGCAGGCCTGTGAGCGCCGTCTGAAGGGCGTACGCAGCCCCGCGCTCCTGGCAAACCTCCAGGACGTACGGGGGCAGCTGGACGCCCTTGTGAAGCCCGGCTTCGTGACGGAGGCGGGGCTGCAGCGCCTGCCGGACCTGATGCGCTACCTGGTCGCCGCGGACCGCCGACTGCAGCAGATGCCGACGAACGTCCAGCGGGACACCACGCGCATGGAGAAGGTCAAGGAGATGCAGGACGAGTACGCCTGGCTCCTCGAACAGATGCCGCAGGGGCGCCCGGTCCCGTCCTCGGTGCTGGACATCCGCTGGATGATCGAGGAACTCCGCGTCAGCTACTTCGCGCACGCCCTCGGCACTGCGTACCCGGTCTCCGACAAGCGCATCATGAAGGCGATCGACGCGGCGGTCCCGTAACAGAGTGGCAACCCAGGGTGAGTTCGACCAGGACCCCGCCCTCCTGTACAGTTTCTTCTCGCAGCGCAACGCAACAAACGCGCAGCGAAACCTGGTCCTGTGGAGCAGTTTGGAGTGCTCGCCACCCTGTCAAGGTGGAGGCCGCGGGTTCAAATCCCGTCAGGACCGCAGCAAACGAATGAGGCCCGCATCCGCTCAGGACGCGGGCCTCACTCATGCCGCCCAACCCGCTCACCACCCTGCCAAGGTGGGACTGCGGGCCTTACTCATGCCCCGGCGCACGCATCCGGCGCCGGTCGGCGAAATCTCAGCCCGTCTGGGGGTGCCCCCTCTGGGGGAGTTTGAGGACGAGGGCCGTTCAGGGCCGAAGCGGGGTCTGGGGGCCGCAGGCTCCCCAGGGAGCGGTCACCGCAGCGCCGGGTGCCACGAAGCGCCGTTACCGGCGGAGCCCCTCGCCGCCTTGACGGCGTCACATTCGCTCGGTACTCAGAAACCAGGGCAGCGTTTCCCGTACGACCCCGGAGGTGGCGCATGGCGGCATCGGTCAGGCACGAGACGCGGGCGTTGCTCCGCGCGCATCTGTCGGCCGCGTCGTCGTATCGGCATCTGACCCGGCACTGCCCGATCTGCCACCAGCTCCTGCGGCTCGCCATGGCCTCCGCGCCGCGGGCGACGGACGTACCGAAGGAGAGCACCGAGGGCGAGCGCCCCTCGAGTGCCTCCGTCACATGACCAACTCCCTTATCGCACATAGGTCAGAGGCAACAAGCTCCCTGCCATGTGACGGGTGTCACCGCATGAGTTTCTGAAACCGCGGTACTTACCCATCCCCTACAACTGTTCAATTTAATATGTGCAATTGCACCACCGGGGAGGGTGCCCGCACAGCAGCTCCGACACCCCTCCCCAGACTCCGACAAGGCAGCCCACAGGGTCGACCTCCCGCGCACAAAAAAGATCGCGCTGGACCCGGCGGAGTCCAGCGCGATCGACGACGCACCCTGTCAGTTGCCTGAAGACCTTGGGCGTGGACCCTGTTGGGGCAGGATCCGCGTCGGTTGGAGCTTGTTTCGGACGCCACGGCTGGTTGGGGGAACCGGCCGGTTTGCCCGGTTATTCAGTTGTTCAGGTTCAGGCCTCGCTGCGCTGCTGCGGGATGCCCGCGAGCAGTGCGCGGACCTCGGCCTCGCGGTAGCGGCGGTGCCCGCCGAGCGTGCGGATGGAAGTGAGCTTGCCGGCCTTCGCCCACCGCGTGACCGTCTTCGGGTCGACGCGGAACATCGTGGCGACCTCAGCCGGGGTCAGCAGCGGCTCGGCATCAGGGGTGCGAGCGGTCATGAGCGGCCTCCTCGGGAGAACCGAACCTTCTCGGTTCTTTCCTCTAAATTCTGCACCTTGACCCGCGTTGCCCGAAATGGCGGACGCGAGTCGAGTCGGTTATAGGACGAACGGCTTGTCCTCGGCACTACAACTACACCATCTGTCCAGCCGCGTCGGCCAAACCGATGGAATTGCCCTCCCAGGTGTTCATCAGCGACGGAAGCCGATGGACCATGCCATAGCGGACAGTCACGCCGTTGTGACGATCAGTCACAGCGGCGATCTGGAGTCACCAGACCCACCAAAGCGTGCAATGCTGAGATTCCGCCCATAGTTGAGCACATGGGACGGAGAGAGTCCTCCCCGGACTCCTTGTCCTATTTTGGCATGAGGGGGGTCAAGGGGCGCAAGGGACGTGTACGTGCCGTCCGTCACGCTTGTCGCCTCCATCACAGCCTTGACACAAACGCCCAGATCGCGCTCTAGGTCCGTTGTTGAGGCTCCGTAAGGTGCGTCACAGCACAGTACGTCAGTTCGCCGAACGCAGGTCGCGTACCGACCGCCAGCGCTCCACGAGCCGGCCGTACGCCTCGCCCGCCGCGGCCCCGTCGCCGTTGCGCAGCGCCTCGATCCCCTCGGCCACGTCGGCCGCCGAGTGATCGCCCTCCAGCTCGCCGGCCGGCAGGGCGTGCACCAGCCCGCCGTAGTCCAGCTCCACCAGGGAGCGTGGATGGAACTCCTCCAGCCAGCGCCCGACGTCCACGAGACCGTCGATGAGCGGTCCCTCGTCCATGGCGTTCCTGAGGGTGCGCAGGGCGCGGGCCACCCGGCGCCGGGCCTGCACCATGGGCGTGCGGTAGCGCAGCACCGGCGCGGAGTCCTCCGCGCCCCCGGCGCCCTTGTCGTACTGCCGCTCCTCGTCCGAGACCAGGACGAACCAGGTCAGCGGCACCTGCCAGGTCGCGGTGCGGATCCAGGGGCGGGCGTCCGGGTTGAGGGCGAGCCAGCGCTCGTAGTCCTGGGCGGCCTGGTGGCGGACCAGCGGAGGCAGGACGGCGTCCAACAGGGGCGGCGGGACCTCCTCGGCGAGATCACCCAGGGCCTGCCAGCCGCGCAGCCGGGTGCGCCAGGGGCAGACGTGGACCACCCCGTCGGCCTCCAGCACGAAGGCGTCGCGGCTCTCGTGCACCGGCACCGGCACGGGCGGGGTGGGCAGCAAGTCGGCCAGGGAGCGGCGGAGTTCGTCCTGATAGGAGGGGCGGTCGGGGCGGTGGGCGTAGCGGGCCCACTGGCCGCGCTCCGGCTCCGGGAAGGCGGCCAGCGGCTCGTACACGCGCAGGTACGCCGCATACGGGACGATCACCGAGGACACCTTGGGCACGCCTGCTCCCTCCCCCGCCGGCTGCTGGGGAAAACTGCGGAACCCGCCCACAAACGCGCGGGAAAACTATGCAAATCGTCGCACGGACGTACTCCGTCCGGAGGTGATCCTGAGCACTGCTCGGTCGGCGGGGCCACGAGGCTCTAATCTCATGCTCACAGGCCCCCGCCACCACCACGGGAGCCCCGTCAACCGCCGCTACTTACATCAGGAGTCACAACCGTGACCGACGTAACCGGCGCACCTGCTGATGTACTGCACACCCTGTTCCACTCGGACCAGGGGGGTCATGAGCAAGTCGTGCT
The DNA here is from genome assembly GCF_052245645.1 of Streptomyces sp. KR55. Taxonomy (NCBI): domain Bacteria; kingdom Bacillati; phylum Actinomycetota; class Actinomycetes; order Kitasatosporales; family Streptomycetaceae; genus Streptomyces; species Streptomyces sp. KR55. Next base: position 6,840 of record NZ_JBQQCE010000108.1, read on the forward strand.
CTGTCAGGACCGCGCGAGCGGCCTCAAGGCCGTCATCGCCATCCACTCCACCGCCCTGGGCCCCGCGCTCGGCGGTACCCGTTTCTACCCGTACCGGAACGAGGCGGAGGCCGTCGCCGACGCGCTGAACCTCGCCCGCGGGATGTCGTACAAGAACGCCATGGCCGGGCTCGACCACGGCGGCGGCAAGGCCGTGATCATCGGTGACCCCGAGCGGATCAAGACCGAGGAGCTGCTGCTCGCCTACGGCCGGTTCGTGGCCTCGCTGGGCGGTCGGTACGTCACGGCCTGTGATGTCGGTACGTATGTCGCCGACATGGACGTCGTCGCCCGCGAGTGCCGCTGGACGACCGGGCGCTCGCCGGAGAACGGCGGCGCGGGCGACTCCTCCGTGCTCACCGCGTTCGGCGTCTACCAGGGCATGCGGGCGTCCGCCCAGCATCTGTGGGGCGACCCGTCGCTGCGCGGCCGCCGGGTCGGGATCGCCGGCGTCGGCAAGGTCGGCCACCACCTGGTGGAACACCTGCTGGCGGAGGGCGCCGAGGTCTTCGTCACGGATGTGCGCGAGGAGGCCGTACAGCGGGTCACCGAGCGGCATCCGAACGTGCTGGCCGTCGCCGACACCGACGCGCTGATCCGGATCGACGGGCTGGACGTCTACGCTCCCTGCGCGCTCGGCGGGGCGCTGAACGACGACTCCGTGCAGGTGCTGACCGCCAGGGTGGTGTGCGGCGCGGCCAACAACCAGCTCGCCCACCCGGGCGTGGAGAAGGACATCGCCGACCGCGGGATCCTCTACGCGCCCGACTATGTGGTCAACGCCGGCGGCGTCATCCAGGTCGCCGACGAGCTGCACGGCTTCGACTTCGACCGGTGCAAGGCGAAGGCCGCGCAGATCTACGACACCACGCTGGCCATATTCGCACGTGCGAAGGCGGATGGCATTCCGCCGGCCGCCGCGGCCGACCGGATCGCGGAACAGCGGATGCACGACGCCGCCGCGTTGCGGGGATGGTGACGTTCGGCGAGGGCGGCTGACAGGTTTGGGCGGTACCTGCCGGTGGGCACTTGGAGAGAACTCTCACTTCGACCGGCGGGTCGTCCGCCAATAAGTGGTTAAAATCGCCACTGACCAGCGAGGACGGGGCTCCTCGAAGGTCCTGTGCACACGCCCTTCCTGCGGGCGACGTACCGTATGGGCGCGGGCTCAGGTACCGTGGAAGCCCTACGGACCGGCCTCTCCACGGAGAGTCCGTTCCGGATCATGAACGCGTGTCAGACTCTGGGGCCGTCGAGCCCCGTCGTTGAGGGGGTCGAGCCATGGGGCGCGGCCGGGCCAAGGCCAAGCAGACGAAGGTCGCCCGCCAGCTGAAGTACAACAGCGGTGGGACTGACCTCTCACGCCTGGCTGAAGAGCTGGGCGCATCGACGTCGAACCAGTCGCCGAACGGCGACCGCTTCGAGGACGATGAGCAGGACGACGACCTGTATTCACGGTACGCCGACCTCTATGAGGACGACGACGAGGACGACGAGGACGACCAGTCCTCGCAGCATCGTCGCGGCGCGTGATGCCTGCAGCGGCTTAGTCGTGCCTTACCCGGTCCGGGGCTTCGAGCGCCGGACCGGGTTTCGTGCTGCCGCCTCAGGGCTCCGCCCCGGACCCGCTCCTCGAACTCCCCCCACTCTCGACTGCGCTGGAGCAGGGGGATCCCAAAGGGCTCCGTTTACGCGTAGTCACCCACGAGGGCGGCACCGGTCGTGTGCTCACCCCGGTCCGTGATCTCGCCGGCGACCCATGCGTCCACTCCGCGGTCGGCCAGCGTCGCCAGCGCCACCTCGGTGGATTCCTCCGGCACGATCGCGATCATGCCGACGCCCATGTTCAGGGTCTTCTCCAGCTCCAGGCGCTCGACGTCACCGGTCCGGCCGACCAGGTCGAAGACCGGGGCCGGGGTCCAGGTGGAGCGGTCGACGATCGCGTGCAGCCCGTCGGGGATGACCCGGGCCAGGTTGGCCGCGAGTCCGCCGCCAGTGATGTGGCTGAAGGCGTGCACCTCGGTGGTGCGGGTCAGGGCCAGGCAGTCCAGGGAGTAGATCTTCGTCGGCTCCAACAGCTCCTCGCCGAGGGTGCGGCCGAGCTCGGCGATCTCCGACTCCAGGGTCAGGCCCGCGCGGTCCAGCAGAACGTGCCGGACCAGTGAGTACCCGTTCGAGTGAAGACCGGAGGACGCCATGGCGATGACGGCGTCACCCGTACGGATACGATCCGGGCCGAGCAGCCGGTCGGCCTCCACGACGCCCGTACCGGCACCGGCGACGTCGAAGTCGTCCTCGCCCAGCAGACCCGGGTGCTCGGCCGTCTCACCGCCGACCAGGGCGCAGCCCGCCAGCACACAGCCTTCGGCGATGCCCTTCACGATGGCGGCCACCCGCTCGGGGTGGACCTTGCCGACGCAGATGTAGTCGGTCATGAACAGCGGCTCGGCGCCGCACACCACGATGTCGTCCATGACCATCGCGACCAGGTCGTGGCCGATCGTGTCGTAGACGCCCAGCCGACGGGCGATGTCGACCTTGGTGCCGACGCCGTCCGTGGCGGAGGCGAGCAGGGGACGCTCGTAGCGCTTGAGGGCGGAGGCGTCGAAGAGGCCGGCGAAGCCGCCGAGGCCGCCGAGGACCTCGGGGCGCTGCGTCTTCTTCACCCACTCCTTCATCAGCTCGACCGCGCGGTCGCCCGCCTCGATGTCGACGCCGGCAGCCGCGTAGGAAGCACCGGGCACAGCAGTCTCAGACATTGCCTGGGATCTTTCGGGTTGGTTTCTACGGGGCTTACGGGCGACGGATCGCGTCGACGGCAGCCGGGGCGGCCGTACCGGCCGCGAGCTCGGTCTCCAGGAGCTGCTTGCCGAGCAGCTCGGGGTCCGGGAGTTCCATCGGGTACTCGCCGTCGAAGCAGGCGCGGCACAGGTTCGGCTTGGCGATGGTGGTCGCCTCGATCATGCCGTCGATGGAGATGTACGCCAGGGAGTCGGCGCCGAGGGAGGTGCCGATCTCCTCGGTGGTCATGCCGTTGGCGATGAGCTCGGCGCGGGTGGCGAAGTCGATGCCGAAGAAGCAGGGCCACTTCACGGGCGGGGAGGAGATCCGGATGTGGACCTCGGCCGCGCCGGCCTCGCGCAGCATGCGGACCAGGGCCCGCTGGGTGTTGCCGCGGACGATCGAGTCGTCGACGACGACCAGGCGCTTGCCCTTGATGACTTCCTTGAGCGGATTCAGCTTCAGACGGATGCCGAGCTGGCGGATCGTCTGCGAGGGCTGGATGAACGTACGGCCCACGTACGCGTTCTTGACCAGACCCGCGCCGAACGGGATGCCGCTCGCCTCCGCGTAACCGATGGCCGCCGGGGTGCCGGACTCCGGGGTCGCTATGACCAGGTCGGCCTCGACGGGGGCCTCCTTCGCCAGGCGGCGGCCCATCTCGACGCGGGAGAGGTAGACGTTCCGGCCGGCGATGTCGGTGTCCGGGCGGGCCAGGTACACATACTCGAAGATACAGCCCTTGGGCTTCGCGTCCGCGAATCGCGAAGTGCGCAGGCCCTGCTCGTCGATGGCGATGAACTCGCCCGGCTCCACCTCGCGCACGAAGCTGGCGCCGACGATGTCGAGAGCGGCGGTCTCGGAGGCCACGACCCAGCCGCGCTCCAGGCGGCCCAGGACGAGGGGGCGGATGCCCTGCGGGTCGCGGGCGGCGTACAGGGTGTGCTCGTCCATGAAGACAAGGCTGAAGGCGCCCCTGACCTGCGGCAGGACGACGGGGGCCGCCTCCTCGACGGTCAGCGGCTTGCCGTCGGCGTCGACCTGGGCGGCGAGCAGGGCCGTCAGGAGGTCGGTGTCGTTGGTCGCCGCGACCCGGGTGGTGCGGCCTTCCTGCTTGGGCAGGTCGGCGACCATCTCGGCGAGCTGGGCGGTGTTGACCAGGTTGCCGTTGTGGCCGAGCGCGATGGAACCGTGCGCGGTGGCGCGGAACGTCGGCTGGGCGTTCTCCCACACCGAGGCGCCGGTGGTCGAGTAGCGGGCGTGACCGACCGCGATGTGACCCTGGAGGGAACCGAGGGAGGTCTCGTCGAAGACCTGGGAGACCAGTCCCATGTCCTTGAAGACGAGGATCTGGGAGCCGTTGCTGACCGCGATTCCCGCGGATTCCTGGCCCCGATGCTGGAGGGCGTAGAGCCCGAAGTACGTGAGCTTTGCGACCTCTTCACCCGGAGCCCAGACACCGAAGACGCCACACGCGTCCTGGGGGCCTTTTTCGCCGGGAAGCAGATCGTGATTGAGTCGACCGTCACCACGTGGCACGGCTCCGAGTGTAGGCGAGATCGACCACTGGTCCGAATTGGGGATACTCGGCGGTAACCGGTCACTTCCCGGCCGTCGCGGTCATGGACTCGCCGTTTTCGCTGGTCAGCGTGAGGGTGCGGTGCTCCAGGCGGTAGCTGACCGTGCCGTCGAAGAGGCGCAGGAGGCGCTTTTCCGTATCCATGAGTGAGGCTTCGCACATCATGCGGGTGGTGGATGCGGTGCCCAGGGTGATCCGCCCGTCGCGCACGGTGGCCTCGGCGTTGACCTTGTTGCAGGCGAGGCGGCCGCTGACCTTGCCGGGCTTCTCCTCGAAGGTGAGGTACGCCTTGCCCTCGGCGCCCTTCGGGAGGGACTCGGCCACCTCGCCCTCGCCCAGTGCCGTCACCGTCCACTTCGTGCCGTACAGCGGGGCGTCCTGCTCCTCGGTCAGGCGGACGGTGTCGCCGGCGTCGGTGGTGAGGGTGAGGCGGTCGCCGCTGACCTCGGTCTTCAGCGGGCCGTCGGCGAGGGTGCGGGCGAGGTTCTCCTCGAAGGTCATGGGAGCGTCCTCGCAGGCCATCTCGGTCACCGTGGCGTCGCTGAGCCGGATGCGGTCGCCGTCGAAGGCGGCCCGGGCGCTGAAGTGGTTGCAGCCGTAGTTGCCCTGGGCCTCGCCGCTGTCGTCGATCGTGACGTGGGCGTCGGTGGGGGCGTCGTGCTCCTTGCCGTCGACGGTGAGGCTGTCGACGGTCCAGTGCACGCCGGTGACGGGCTTCTGGGCGGCGGCCGACGTGCTGCCCGCCTGTTCACTGCCGCAGGCCGCGGCGAGGGGGACGAGGGCGAGGGCGGCCGTGAGGGTGATGCGCTGCTTCTGCCTGTACATGCCGATTCGACGGGGCGGGTGGGGTGATTGGTTCCCGGTTTTCCGGCTACGACATCAGCGGAAGGAACTCCCCCAGATCCGCCCGCTCCCCGCTCGCGCTGACCTTCGCCTCGCGGACGGCCTCGGTCCACTCCATCCGCCCGGTGGCGAGCCGGAGCCAGGTCAGCGGGTCGGTCTCGACGACGTTGGGCGGGGTGCCGCGGGTGTGCCGGGGGCCCTCGACGCACTGCACGACGGCGTAGGGCGGGATCCGCACCTCGGTCGCCCCGCCGGGTGCCTTCGCGGCGAGCGCGTCGGCGAGCAGCCGGGTGGTGGCGGCGAGGGCCTGGCGGTCGTAGGGGATGTCGAGGCCGGGGACGGCTGCGTTCAGGTCGTCGGTGTGGACGACGAGCTCGACGGTGCGAGTGACGACGTAGTCGGCCAGCGGGAGGGCGCCCGCGCTGGTGGGGAGCAGCCGGGTGCCGGGGTGCGCGGCGAGGTCGGCGGTGAAGCGCTGCTCGATGCCGGCGAGGTGGGCGTCCAGGTCGGGATGCTGTTCGGCCAGGTGACGGGCGGTGTCGGCGATGCCCGGGGCGTCGGCGGCTATCGCGAACGGCCAGTCGAGCAGCCGCGCGTCCTGCCGCGGGGGCTCGGCCTCGCTGAGCAGTCGGCCGACCGCCGCCAGGGCCATCCCGGTGTGCACGATCAACTCCCGCACGGTCCAGTCACCGAGGCGGGTGGGAAGTGCCAGCTGCTCGGGGGTGAGGCTGCGAACGGCCTCCCGTACGTTGCCGAACTGGGCGAGCACGGCTGCGCGGGTCTTGGCGGGGTCGTAGGTGCGGGGGCGCTTCTTGGCCGGGGGCATGGTCGGAGCCTAGTTCTTCCCTCGGAAGGTCGACGGGCCCGGGAACTTCACGTCCGTGCAGGCGCGCCGCTCGGCGACAGCGGTGACGTAGGCCCGGAACACCTGCTCCATCTCGGCTGCCATCAGGCGGTCGTAGCCGAAGGCGCGTTCACGGACTTCCGCACGCCGTCAGGTATCTCCCCCGCTCCCCGTACCTCGCTCCCCACGCATCGCCAGGTTTTGCTGAAGCTACCGGCAGCCACTGACCGTGCGGACACCAGAAGGCCCCGCCCGGCAACCGGACAGGGCCTTCGAGGTTGTGCGAGTGGTTACGCCAGCAGCGCCGGAATCGTCTCCTCGTGGGCCTCGCGGAGCTCCGTCAGGGAGAGCGCGAACTCGCCCTGGACGTCGACCGCGTCGCCGTCGACGACACCGATGCGGGTGGCCGGGAGGCCGCGTGCGCCGCACATGTCGTTGAAGCGGACCTCCTCCGAGCGCGGGACGGCGACGATCGCGCGGCCGGCCGACTCGGAGAAGAGGAAGGTGAACGCGTCCAGACCGTCCGGCACGACCAGACGGGCACCCTTGCCGCCGAGCAGCGCCGACTCGACCACGGCCTGGATGAGACCGCCGTCGGACAGGTCGTGCGCGGAGTCGATCATTCCGTCGCGGGAGGCGGAGATCAGGATCTCGGCGAGCAGCCGCTCACGCTCCAGGTCGACCTCGGGCGGCAAGCCACCGAGGTGGTCGTGGACGACCTGGGACCAGGCCGAGCCGCCGAACTCCTCCCGCGTGTCGCCGAGGAGGTACAGCAGCTGCCCCTCCTCCTGGAAACCGACCGGCGTGCGACGAGCGACGTCGTCGATCACGCCGAGGACCGCGACGACCGGGGTCGGGTGGATGGCCGCCTCGCCCGTCTGGTTGTAGAGCGAGACATTGCCGCCGGTCACGGGCGTGCCCAGCTGCTGACAGGCGTCCGCCAGGCCCCGTACCGCCTCCGCGAACTGCCACATCACCGCCGGGTCCTCGGGCGAGCCGAAGTTCAGGCAGTCGGAGACGGCCAGCGGCTTCGCGCCGGTCGTCGCCACGTTCCGGTAGGCCTCCGCGAGGGCCAGCTGAGCGCCCTTGTACGGGTCCAGCTTGGCGTACCGGCCGTTGCCGTCCGTCGCGATGGCGACGCCGAGGCCGGTCTCCTCGTCGATGCGGATCATGCCGGAGTCCTCGGGCTGGGCGAGGACGGTGTTGCCCTGCACGAAGTGGTCGTACTGCGAGGTGATCCACTTCTTGGAGGCCTGGTTCGGGGACGCGACCAGCTTCAGGACCTGGTCCTTCAGCTCCTGCGAGGTCTCCGGGCGCGGGAGCTTGCCCGCGTCGTCGGCCTGGAGGGCGTCCTGCCAGGACGGGCGGGCGTACGGGCGCTCGTACGTCGGACCCTCGTGGGCGACCGTCCGCGGGTCCACGTCGACGATCTTCTCGCCGTGCCAGAAGATCTCGAGGCGGTCACCGTCGGTCACCTCACCGATGACCGTCGCGATGACGTCCCACTTCTCGCAGATCTCGAGAAAGCGGTCGACCTTGCCCGGCTCGACGACCGCGCACATGCGTTCCTGCGACTCGCTCATGAGGATCTCCTCGGGCGAGAGCGTGGAGTCGCGCAGCGGTACGTCGTCGAGGACGACCGTCATGCCGCCGGAGCCGTTGGAGGCGAGTTCGCTGGTCGCGCAGGACAGGCCCGCCGCGCCCAGGTCCTGGATGCCGACGACCAGCTTCTCCCGGAACGCCTCCAGGGTGCACTCGATGAGGAGCTTCTCCTGGAAGGGGTCGCCGACCTGGACGGCGGGGCGCTTGGAGGGCTTGGCGTCGTCGAAGGTCTCGGAGGCGAGGATCGACGCGCCGCCGATGCCGTCGCCGCCGGTCCGAGCGCCGTACAGGATGACCTTGTTGCCCGCGCCGGACGCCTTCGCGAGGTGGATGTCCTCGTGCCGCATGACGCCGATGCACCCGGCGTTGACCAGCGGGTTGCCCTGGTAGCAGGGATCGAAGACGACCTCGCCGCCGATATTGGGCAGGCCCAGGCAGTTGCCGTAGCCGCCGATACCGGCGACGACGCCCGGGAGGACGCGCTTGGTGTCGGGGTGGTCGGCCGCGCCGAAGCGCAGGGGGTCCACGACAGCGACCGGCCGCGCGCCCATCGCGATGATGTCGCGCACGATGCCGCCGACGCCCGTCGCGGCGCCCTGGTAGGGCTCCACGTACGACGGGTGGTTGTGCGACTCGACCTTGAAGGTGACCGCATAGCCCTGGCCGACATCGACGACACCGGCGTTCTCGCCGATGCCGACGAGGAGGGCGTCGGACTCGGGGGCCTTCTCGCCGAACTGACGGAGGTGGACCTTGGAGGACTTGTAGCTGCAGTGCTCGGACCACATCACCGAGTACATGGCGAGTTCGGCGCCGGTCGGGCGGCGGCCGAGGATCTCGACGACCCGCTCGTACTCGTCCTTCTTCAGGCCGAGTTCGGCCCAGGGCAGCGCGACGTCGGGGGTCGCGGCCGCGTGCTCGACCGTGTCCAGAGGCGTCCTGCTCATGCGTTGACCAGCTTCTTGAGGATCGAGGTGAAGAAGGGGAGGCCGTCGGTGCGGCCGGTGCCGACGAGCGGCTCGACGGCGTGCTCCGGGTGCGGCATCAGGCCCACGACGTTGCCGGCCTCGTTGGTGATGCCGGCGATGTCCCGAAGGGAACCGTTCGGGTTGAAGTCCAGGTAGCGGAAGACGACCCGGCCCTCCGCCTCCAGCTGGTCGAGCGTGTACGAGTCGGCGACGTACCGCCCGTCCATGTTCTTCAGCGGGATATGGATCTCCTGGCCGGCCGTGTAGTCGCTGGTCCAGGCGGTGTCCGCGTGCTCCACTCGCAGCTTCTGGTCACGGCAGATGAAGTGCAGATGGTCGTTGCCGAGCATCGCGCCGGGCAGCAGATGGGCCTCGGTGAGAACCTGGAAGCCGTTGCAGATGCCGAGGACCGGAAGACCGGCCTTCGCCTGCTCGATGACGGTCTCCATCACCGGCGAGAAACGGGAGATGGCCCCGGCACGCAGATAGTCGCCGTAGGAGAAACCGCCGGGCAGCACCACGGCGTCGACCTGCTTCAGGTCCTTGTCCTTGTGCCAGAGAGCAACAGGCTCGGCGCCGGCGAGCCGGATCGCACGCTGTGTGTCCCGGTCGTCGAGGCTGCCAGGAAAAGTGACGACGCCAATACGTGCGGTCACTTCGCAGCCCCCGCGACTTCCTCCACCTTGACGGTGAAGTCCTCGATCACGGTGTTGGCGAGGAAGGATTCCGCAAGCTCGTGGATGCGGGCGAGCGCGGCCTCGTCGACCGGCCCCTCAACTTCCAGTTCGAATCGCTTTCCCTGACGTACGTCCGAGATCCCGTCGAAACCCAGCCGCGGCAGTGCGCGCTGCACCGCCTGGCCCTGGGGGTCGAGGATCTCCGGCTTGAGCATGACGTCGACTACGACGCGTGCCACTGGCACTCCCGGTGTGTGGTGCTGAGCAGGTTCCTTCAGACTACCCGCACAAAATTTCTACGCGGGTAGAGTTGTAGGAAGCTACGGGCTGATCATCACGATCCGGCATCGGAGCGACCCGTTCACGAAAAGTTCCGGGAAAGATCCAGGATCCGCACGCGATGACTATTGCGCCCAACCGCCTCCCCCCACCACCCTCAATCGAAGTCGCCGCGCTCCCCCCTTGAATCCTGGACACGCGGGGAGATTTACTCGGGCTTCACATTGCTTTGCCGAGCACTGTACAAATGAATTGGCAATAGCCGATACTTTCCCCGATAACTGGCCGACAGCCGACATCTCCGCGGCATCTCCATGACGTCTTGGCACGTCATCACCGAGGTGCCGCACGAAGGGACCGATATTCGTGGCGCAGCGTGTCGTGGTCACTCTCTTTGACGACATCGACGGCTCGGAAGCGGCGGAAACGATCGCCTTCGGACTCGACGGCAAGTCGTACGAGATCGACCTGAACGAAACCAATGCCAAGAAACTGCGTAAGGCGCTCGAGCCGTACGTGGAGGCCGGCCGCAAGCGGTCGAAGTCGGGCAAGGCCTATCGGCAGACGGAGGTCGCCCCCCACCCGGCGGCCGTTCGGGCCTGGGCACAGGCCAACAAGATGGACGTACCCGCGCGGGGCCGGATCCCGAAGAAGGTCTACGAGGCGTTCGCCGCGGCCCAGTAAGCCCGCACCGTGGAGGTGGACGGGCTCCGGGCTCGGCCGCTCACGCGCCCCTCGCAAGAGCCGACTTGCGCAGCACCCCTGGTGATCAGCTAGAGTCTGGAGCACGCCGAGGGGCGAGGCGGAAAAGCCCAGCCCACGGAGTCATGCGGGTGTAGTTCAGTAGTAGAACATCCCCCTTCCAGGGGGAAGGCGCAGTGTGCGATCCCTGTCACCCGCTCTGCATCGCCGTCCCGACCACTCAAGTGGATCAGGTAGGCTGGTGCTCGCACCGGTCAGTGAAAGCTGATCGGGAGCAATGCGGACGTAGCTCAGTTGGTAGAGCGCAACCTTGCCAAGGTTGAGGTCGCGAGTTCGAGCCTCGTCGTCCGCTCCAGTCACAAAGGCCCCGGTCATCGACCGGGGCCTTTGGCGTAGGTGCGGATGGCCGACGTCTGACATTTGTCATCCCGAGTGGTGACACCGTGCACTCCTGCCGGGCCGCGGCCGCCGGGATGCTTGTGGTCATGAACACGAAGGAACACGAGCACGTGATCGAGGTCACCGACCTGAGGCGTGTGTACGGGGGCGGGTTCGAGGCTGTGCGCGGGATCACGTTCCACGTGAAACGTGGCGAGCTCTTCGCGCTGCTGGGCACCAATGGCGCCGGCAAGACCTCCACCGTCGAACTGCTGGAGGGGCTCGCGGAGCCCGCCGGAGGCCAGGTGCGGGTGCTGGGGAGTGATCCCTACACCGAGCGGGCCGTCGTCCGGCCGCGGACCGGGGTCATGCTGCAGGAGGGCGGCTTTCCGTCGGAGCTGACCGTCGCGGAGACCGTGCGGATGTGGGCGGGCTGTACGAGCGGGGCAAAGAGGGGTGCGCGGCGCAGCCGCTCGTTGGAGGGGTGGCGGCGGGAGACGGGCGGGACGGTGGACGAGGCGCTGGACCTCGTGGGGCTCGGCCCGCGGTCCGGCATACGCGTGAAGCAGCTGTCCGGGGGTGAACGGCGGCGCCTGGACCTGGCGCTCGCACTGCTCGGCGATCCCGAGGTGCTGTTCCTGGACGAGCCGACGACCGGGCTGGACGCCGAAGGGCGACGGGACACCTGGGAGTTGGTCCGCAGGCTGCGGGACACAGGGACGACGGTCCTGCTGACCACGCACTACCTCGAGGAGGCGGAGGGGCTGGCCGACCGGCTGGCGATCATGCACAAGGGGCGGATCGCGGCCACCGGGACACCGGCCGAAGTGACGGCGTCACAGCCGGCCCGGATCTCCTTCGAGCTGCCCCAGGGCTACTTCCTGGGAGACCTGCCGCCCCTCGGTGAGCTGGGGGTCGTCGGGCACGAGGTGGACGGGCGGGCCGTACGACTGCGGACGCATGAGGTGCAACGGGCGGCCACCGAGCTGCTGGTGTGGGCCCGGGACACCGGGGTCGAACTGCGAGGGCTGGATGTGCGGTCGGCCTCGCTGGAGGAGGCGTTCCTGCAGATCGCCGGGCGCGGTGCCGCCGCCGAGGCGGAGAAGGCGGAGGTGGCCGCATGACCACGACCGTCACGGCTCGGATGAGTGCGCTGGCGCGGGCCGAACTGACCCTGCTGGTACGCAGCCGGGCCACCCTCGTCACCGCGGTTCTCGTGCCCCTGCTGCTGCCGCTGAGCGTGCGCTCCGCCATCGACGGGATGGACCTGGCGGACGCCGGGCTCACGGTCGGCACCGTGCTCCTGCCCGCCGCCGTCGGCTTCTCCCTGCTCTTCGCGGTCTACGCCGCCCTCACCAACGCCTATGTCGTCCGCCGCGAGGAACTCGTGCTGAAACGGCTGCGCACAGGGGAGCTGCACGACCGGGAGATCCTCGTCGGCGCCGCGCTGCCGGCGACCGGGATCGGGCTCACCCAGTGCCTGCTGCTCGCGGCCGGCTGCACGGTCCTGTTGGATCTCGGGGCACCGCCCGCTCCTCATCTCGCCGTTGTCGGGGTGCTGTTGGGGCTCGTGCTGTGCGGGGCGCTGGCAGCGGTCACGGCCGGGTTCACCAGGACCGCCGAGAGCGCCCAGGTGACCAGCCTGCCGATGATGTTCGTGTCCATGCTCGGCTCGGGCGTCACCGTCCCGCTGGAACTGCTCCCCGACCGGCTGGCCTCGGTGTGCGAACTGCTGCCGCTGACACCGGTCATCACCCTGGTGCGCGGCGGCTGGACCGGGGACCTGTCCACCTACGAGGCGCTGGGCGCCGTGGCGACCGCACTGGCCTGGACCGTGCTCGCGGTGTTTGCTGTACGGCGATGGTTCCGCTGGGAGCCGAGGCGCTGACGAACGGGGGGAGCGGGGCATTGCGCGGGCCGGGGAGCTGGTGGCGGGGCAAGAGCACACCGGCGAAGGTCGAGACGTACACCCGGTGGTCGTTCCACTTCTTCGCGGTGATCGAGATCCTCACGATCGGGATCCCGGCCGTCGGCGAGGCGGGGCCGGGGCTGGGGAGCTGGCTCCTGCTGATGGTGTGCGTGCACGCCGCGACCTGCGCCGTGACCGCCTCGCGGGCTCTGGACTGGACGCGCGGCAGGCGCGAGCAGCCGGTCCGGCTGCTGTGGACGCTCGGGGCGGTCAGCACGGTGATCTCCGTCACCGCGCTCGTACTCGTGAAGCACCTCCCGGTCCGGGGCGAGGCCGCCACCGCCCCGGGCGCGGTCTTCGGGGTCGTCCTGATCTTCGGTGCCGGCAGCATCGCGCTCGGCATCCGCAGCCGGCGGCGGGTGTTCGCGGTCGTGGCCGGCTGCGCAGCGGGCGCCGGAGCGGTGTCGCTGCCACTGGGGACCCCCTGGGGAGCCGCCCTGATCGGGACGTTCGTGGTGCTGCTCGGGGGCGGGCTCCTCGCCTTCACCTCCGTCTTCTCCGTCTGGCTGCTCAACGCCGTCTACGAACTCGACGCCGCCCGCGAGACCCGGGCGCGGCTCGCCGTCGCGGAGGAACGGCTGCGGTTCGGTCGGGATCTGCACGATGTGATGGGGCGCAACCTGGCCGTGATCGCGCTGAAGAGCGAACTGGCCGTGCAGTTGGCCCGACGCGGCCGGGCCGAGGCGGTGGAGCAGATGATCGAGGTGCAGCGGATCGCGCAGCAGTCGCAGCGCGAGGTACGGGATGTCGTACGGGGGTATCGAGAGATCGACCTCGGGGCGGAACTCGCCGGTGCGCACGGGGTGTTGACGGCCGCCGGTATCGAGTGCGAGGTGACCGGGGAGGTCACCGGGCTGCCGGGGGAGGTGCAGTCGGCGCTCGGATGGGTCGTGCGGGAGGCCACGACGAATGTGCTGCGGCACGGGGACGCCGGGCGATGTGTGGTGGGGCTGCGGGTGAAGGAGGGGACTGTGGTGCTCACGGTGGAGAACGACGGGGTCACCGACGGGGGTGCGGGCAGTGAGGGTTCGGGCAACGGGGGTTCGCAGGGCCGCAGTGCGGCGGGCGACGGTGCGGGCGGTCTGCGGGCCGGGGGCGGGAGCTCGGGGCCTGCCGGGCTGCGGGCCGCGGGCGGGGGCTCCGGTCTCGCCGGGCTGCGGGAGCGGCTGACCGCGGTCGACGGGACGCTGGCGGCAGGCCCGGTCGGTGGCGGGGTGTTCCGGCTGGTGGCGGAGGTGCCGTTCACGGGGGCCGACTGCGAGGTCGCCTCGTGACCGTGCGCGTACTGCTCGCCGACGACGAGCATCTGATCCGGGGTGCGCTCGCCGCGCTGCTCTCCCTGGAGGACGACCTCGTGGTCGTCGCCGAGGCGGCGAGCGGGCCGGAGGCGCTGGCGATGGCGCGGGCGCACGAGCCGGATGTGGCCGTGCTCGATCTTCAGATGCCCGGCGCGGACGGTGTGAAGGTGGCCACATCCCTGCGTGCCGAACTGCCCGGCTGTCAGGTACTGATCGTGACCAGCCACGGGCGGCCAGGGCATCTGAAGCGGGCGCTCGCGGCGGGTGTGCGCGGGTTCGTCCCGAAGACGGTCAGTGCGCAGCGGCTCGCTGAGATCATCCGCACGGTGCATGCAGGAAACCGGTTCGTGGACCCCGATTTGGCCGCCGACGCGATCTCCGCCGGGGACTCGCCGTTGACCGCACGCGAGGCCGAGGTGCTGGAGCTGGCCGCAGACGGGGCGCCCGTCGCGGAGATCGCCCAGCGGGCCGCGCTGTCACAGGGGACCGTACGGAACTATCTGTCGTCGGCCGTGTCGAAACTCGGGGCGGAGAACCGTCATACGGCGGTACGGCTCGCCCGCGAGCGAGGTTGGGTATAGTTGCTCTTGCGCCACGGCGCACTGCGGACGTAGCTCAGTTGGTAGAGCGCAACCTTGCCAAGGTTGAGGTCGCGAGTTCGAGCCTCGTCGTCCGCTCTGGACAAAGACCCCGGTCATCACGACCGGGGTCTTTTTCGTGCCGTCAGCTCCAGGTGGTGCCCGTCAGGCGCTCGTACGCCTCCACGTACTTGGCCCGGGTCGCGTCCACGACCTGCTGCGGCAGCGGAGGCGGCGGCTGCTCGCTCGTGCGGTCCCAGCCCGACTCGGCGGAGGTCAGCCAGTCGCGGACATACTGCTTGTCGTACGACGGCTGCGCGCGGCCCGGCTGCCACTGGTCGGCCGGCCAGAAGCGGGAGGAGTCCGGCGTGAGGACCTCGTCGGCGAGAACCAGGGTCTCGTTCTCGAAGCCGAACTCGAACTTGGTGTCCGCCAGGATGATCCCGCGGTCGCGGGCGATGTCGCGGGCGCGGGAGTAGACGGCGAGGGTGGCCTGGCGCAGCTGGGCGGCGGTGTCGGCGCCGACCTGGCGGACGACCTCCTCGTAGGAGACGTTCTCGTCGTGCTCGCCGACCTCGGCCTTGGTAGCGGGCGTGAAGATCGGGGCGGGCAGTTCGGAACCGTCGACGAGGCCTTCGGGAAGGGCGAGGCCGCAGACGGTACGGGACTCCCGGTACTCGGCCAGGCCCGAGCCGGTGAGGTAGCCGCGGGCCACGCACTCCACCGGGATCATCTGCAGCGACTTGCAGACCAGAGTGCGGCCGGCCCAGTCGGCGGGGGCGCCCGGCGGCAGCTCGGTGCTCAGGACATGGTTCGGGACCAGGTCGGCGAGCTGGTCGAACCACCACAGGGAGAGCTGGGTGAGGACGCGGCCCTTGTCGGGGATCTCGGTCGGCAGCACCCAGTCGTAGGCGGAGATACGGTCGCTGGCGACCATCACGAGGTCGCCCGCCTCGTTCTGGTACAGCTCGCGCACCTTGCCGGTGTGCAGATGCACCAGGCCCGGAACCTGGATCGGCTCGGGCTTTTCTACGAATCCGGACACGGTTCCTCCCCGTGGTTCTGTCCAATGGGTCGATTCTCCCGTATGCCGGGATGAGCGTGGACAGCGGGTCAGGTCAGTCACGTTTGCAGATGCGGTCCAGGAGGTTGGCCGTGGCCCGTTGGATACGGGCGTCCACGTGGCCGGGGCGGTCCAGGGCGGGGGACCAGGCGAACGTCCCGGCCGCGAAGACGAGGGCCCCCGAGGGGGCGCGGTACAGGGACGTCTCCTGGTGGCGGAGCACGCCCTCGCTGTCGGTGTACGGGGAGTGGGCGAGCAGGACACGCTCGTCGTGGTCGGGGAGCGGGGCGCGCGGGAAGTAGCGGTCGGCCTCCCCCGCGACCAGGCCCTCGATCTCGTCGCCCTCGTGCGCGCCGGTCGCCTCCCACAGCCAGTGGTCGGCGTTGCGCACGATCAGGGGGTGCGGCTCGGGGACGCGGCCCGCGTACTGGATGCCGATCAACTGCTGCTCCGGGCGGTCGACTTCACGCCACAGCACCGGCCTGCCCGGGCCCTTGCGCTTGCGGCAGGTGAGGAGACGGTCCGGGGTGCCGGACGGTGCCGGGCCGAGCTCCACCTGCCAGTACATGGTGTTGGAGGAGAGGAAGACCAGGGACGTGCCGTACTCCCGGGCGAGTTCCACGGTGCGGCGCATGCTCGTCGACCAGTACTCGTCGTGGCCCGGGAAGACCAGGCCGCGGTAGCGGGTGGGGTCGACACGGCCGGCGTGCAGGTCGCGGGCGTCGGCGTAGGCGAGGTCGTAGCCGTAGCGCTCGGCCCAGCGGATGAAGTCGTAGGCGTGGCCCACATGGAGGGGCAGGCCCGCGCCCGCGTACGGCCGGTCGAAGGAGACGGTGGTCGCGGCGTCGGCCTCGCCGAGCAGCCGGCCGTGCTCGTCCCAGGCGTGGTAGAGGCTCGCGCCCGTGCGGCCGTCCTCCGGGTAGAGGTTGTACGCCTGCCAGGTGATGTCCGGGAGCAACAGGAGCAGGTCGGCCGGGTGGTGGTGGCGGACCGTGAAAGGGACGTGGGAGCGGTAGCCGTCGGCGGTGGTGAGGACGGCGACGTAGGCGCCGACGCTCCAGTACGACGGGATCTGGAGCCGCCAGGACAGCCACCAGTGGTGGCAGGAGACCGTGCGGTCTGCGGTGAGCGGCGGGGGCTGCACGATGCCTGACAGCCGGGGGCTGGTGGTGATCTTGGCGGCGCCGTCACCGCCGTAGTGGCCGATGCGGTAGATGTCTACGGCGAACTCCTGGGGCGGGTCGACGGTGATGTGGAAGTCGACTGCCTCGCCGGGGGCGGCCGCGCCGGTGGACGTGAAGCCCTTGATCTGGCGGTGGACGTCGTCCGCGGAGCGGGGGCCGCCGGCGGAACGGGGGGCGGGGACGCGGGGGGTGCCGGTTGCGGTGGGCGGGGGCTGCTGGCCGGGGGCCGGGTCCACGTACCAGGGGACGACCTGGCCGGTGTCGTCGAAGTACGTCTCGCTGCCGCGCAGCCAGGGGACCGGGCCCTGGCCGAAGGGATCCGTCACGGCGTGTGCCAGTGCTCCCGACTCCCAGCGGCGGATCTGCTCCGACCCCATCGTCGCTTCCCTCCCTCGGGCCCCGTTTTGTTGTGTCGTGCTGCGGGTGCGTGCGTGTCCTGCGGTGCTCGTCCTATGTCGAGCGCTCTTGCCATGTGCGCGTT
>NZ_JBQQCE010000109.1:0-23992 GCF_052245645.1 Streptomyces sp. KR55
CCCCGTACGTCGCCAGCTTCTTCTCACCGACCCCGCTGATGCCTCCGAGCTCCGCGATCGACGTCGGCCACGCCGTGGCGATCTCCCGGAGCGTGGCGTCGTGGAAGATGACGTACGCCGGGACGCCCTGCTCGCGGGCCTGTTCGGCGCGCCAGGCGCGCAGAGCCTCGAAGGCCGGCAGCAGTTCCTCGGACAGCTCGGCGGCCGCAGCCTTGGGCTTGCCCGCGCCGCGCCCCGACGAAGACGCCGACGCCGACCGCGAGGTCACCGGCTTCTTCGGCTCCTTGCGCAGCGGCACCTCCCGCTCCCGCCGCAGCACCGAACCGCTGGCCTCGGTCAGCACCAGCGTGCCGTACTCCCCCTCGACCGCGAGCAGCCCCTGCGCCAGCAACTGCCGGATGACGCCCCGCCATTCGCCCTCGGTCAGCTCCTCGCCGATGCCGAACACGGAGAGCTGATCGTGGTCGAACTGGATGACCTTGCCGGTGCGCTTTCCCAGCAGGATGTCGACGATCTGCACCGCGCCGAACTTCTGCCTCCGCTCCCGCTGAAGCCGCACCACCGTCGACAGCACCTTCTGCGCCGCGACAGTGCCGTCCCAGGTCTCGGGCGGGGTGAGGCAGGTGTCGCAGTTGCCGCAGCCCGCCGGATCCGGGTCCTGGCCGAAGTAGGCGAGCAGCTGGCCGCGGCGGCACTGGGCGGTTTCGCACAGCGCGAGCATCGCGTCCAGGTGCGCGGCGGCCCGGCGCCGGAACGCCTCGTCGCCCTCGCCCGACTGGATCAGCTTGCGCTGCTGTATGACGTCGTTGAGTCCGTACGCCATCCATGCCGTCGACGGGAGACCGTCACGCCCCGCGCGGCCGGTCTCCTGGTAGTACCCCTCGACCGACTTGGGCAGATCCAGGTGGGCGACGAACCGCACATCCGGCTTGTCGATGCCCATCCCGAAGGCAATGGTCGCCACCACGACGAGGCCCTCCTCCCGCAGGAAACGGGACTGGTGCGCCGCGCGCGTGCCCGCGTCCAGGCCCGCGTGGTACGGCACCGCCTCGATGCCGTTGCGGGTGAGGAACTCGGCCGTCTTCTCCACCGAGTTGCGCGAGAGGCAGTAGACGATGCCCGCATCGCCGGAGTGCTCCTCACGCAGGAGGCTCAGCAGTTGCTTCTTGGGGTCCGCCTTCGGCACGATCCGGTACTGGATGTTGGGCCGGTCGAAGCTCGCCACGAAGTGCCGGGCTGTCGGCATGTTCAGCCGCTGGGTGATCTCCTGGTGCGTCGCATGCGTGGCCGTCGCCGTGAGCGCGATGCGCGGCACGTCGGGCCAGCGCTCGCCGAGCAGCGACAGCGCCAGATAGTCGGGGCGGAAGTCGTGGCCCCACTGCGACACGCAGTGCGCCTCGTCGATCGCGAAGACGGAGATCTTGCCGCGCGAGAGCAGATCCAGCGTGGACTCCAGGCGCAGTCGCTCCGGCGCCAGGTAGAGCAGATCGAGCTCACCGGCCTGGAACTCGGCCTCCACCACCCGGCGCTCGTCGAAGTCCTGCGTGGAGTTCATGAACCCGGCTCGCACGCCCAGCGCCCGCAGCGCGTCCACCTGGTCCTGCATCAACGCGATCAGCGGGGAGACGACGATGCCCGTACCCGGTCTGACCAAGGCCGGGATCTGATAGCAGAGCGACTTTCCGCCACCGGTCGGCATGAGCACGACGGCATCACCGCCGGCCACGACATGCTCGATGACCGCTTCCTGCTCACCGCGGAAGGCCTCGTACCCGAAGACCCTGTGGAGCGCTGCCAACGCCTCGCTCTCGGCTACCGCCGCCATTCCACCGATCCCGCCTGTCCCACCCATCGCCGTGCCCCCGTACGTCGCGCTTCGACCACTGCGTCCACGATAGGGGTCCGGACTGACAGCTTCGGAGTTATCCACAGGTCTGCCCCGGCCCGTCAAGGACACGATCATCGTTCACACGTTCGCGGGAGCCGCGCCCGTTTCCGGCCGATAGTCTGAATGCACCGGCGAGACTCCGTCCCATGGGAGCACTGATGAGCGTCGCACCGAAGGCGTCCACGCCCACCTGGCCGACCCCGCCGGAAGGCGGCTGGACCGCCGACGACCTGGACCGCCTCCCGAATCTGCCTCCGCACACGGAACTGATCGACGGGAGCCTGGTCTTCGTGAGTCCGCAGACTCTGTTTCATGAACGCGCTGTCGACTTCTTCAAATGGCAACTCCAGTCCCTGGCGCCGGAGGACTTCGAGGTCGTCCGTGAGTTCACCATCGACATCGACGAGCAGAACCGGCCCGAGCCGGACGTGATCGTGGTGCGCGAAGACGTTGTGGAGGACCCGGATCAGACGCGGTACCCCGCCGAAGCCGTCGTCCTCGCCATCGAGGTCGTCTCGGCAGATTCCGTGTCCCGGGACCGTGAGACCAAGCCGATGAAGTACGCCCGGGCCGGGATCGCCCACTACTGGCGGGTAGAGAAGGAGAAGGGCCGGGCGGTGGTGCACGTCTTCGAGCTGGAACCCACCACTCGCGCGTACACCAGCGTGGGCATCTTCCGTGAGCGGATGAAGCTGGACGCCCCCTTCCCGGTGGACCTCGACCTCACCAAGATCAAACCGCGCCGGGAGAAGAGCCAGTAGCCGGGGCCTCCCGGCCGACACACGACCGCCCGGCCCCCCAAGACCAGGGATGCCGGGCGGCCGCACGTCCGGATCGGCTCAGCGCACAAACACCCCCGCATCCCCCGCCAGATCCAGGAAGTACTGCGGCGCCACACCCAACACCAGCGTCACCGCAACCCCCACCCCGATCGCCGTCATCGTCAGCGGCGACGGCACCGCGACCGTCGGCCCCTCGGGGCGCGGCTCGCTGAAGAACATCAGCACGATGACCCGGATGTAGAAGAACGCGGCGATCGCCGAGGAGATCACGCCGACCACCACCAGCGGTGCCGCCCCGCCCTCCGCCGCCGCCTTGAACACGGCGAACTTCCCGGCGAACCCGGAGGTCAGCGGAATGCCCGCGAAAGCGAGCAGGAACACCGCGAACACAGCCGCGACCAGCGGCGAACGGCGGCCGAGACCGGCCCACTTGGACAGGTGCGTCGCCTCACCGCCGGCGTCACGCACCAGCGTCACCACCGCGAACGCGCCGATCGTCACGAACGAGTACGCCGCCAGGTAGAAGAGGACCGACGAGACGCCGTCCGGACTCGTCGCGATGACACCGGCCAGGATGAAGCCGGCGTGCGCGATCGACGAGTACGCCAGCAGCCGCTTGATGTCGGTCTGCGTGATCGCGACGATCGCACCGCCCAGCATGGTGACGATCGCGACGCCCCACATCACCGGCCGCCAGTCCCAGCGCAGCCCCGGCAGCACGACGTACAGGATCCGCAGCAGCGCGCCGAACGCGGCCACCTTGGTCGCCGCCGCCATGAAGCCGGTCACCGGCGTCGGCGCGCCCTGGTACACATCCGGGGTCCACATGTGGAACGGGACAGCGCCCACCTTGAACAGCAGCCCCATGACGATCAGCGCGGCGCCGAGCAGGAGCAGCGCGTCGTTGCCCATGGTGTCCGCGAGCGCCGGCGTGACGTCGGTGATGGTGCCGTCGACGACCCGGGCGATCGTCGCGTACGACATCGAGCCGGAGTAGCCGTACAGCATCGCGATGCCGAACAGCGTGAACGCGGAGGCGAACGCGCCGAGCAGGAAGTACTTGACCGCGGCCTCCTGCGACATCAGCCGCTTGCGACGGGCCAGCGCACACATCAGGTACAGCGGCAGCGAGAAGACCTCCAGGGCCACGAACAGCGTCAGCAGGTCGTTGGCCGCGGGGAAGAGCAGCATGCCGGCGACCGCGAAGAGCAGCAGCGGGAAGACCTCGGTCGTGGTGAAACCGGCCTTCACCGCGGCCTTCTCGCTGTCGCTGCCGGGCACGGAGGCCGCCTGCGCGGCGAAGGAGTCGACCCGGTTGCCGTGAGCGGCCGGGTCCAGTCGCCGTTCGGCGAAGGTGAACAGGGCGACCAGCGCGGCCAGCAGGATCGTGCCCTGCAGGAACAGGGCCGGCCCGTCGACCGCGATCGCGCCCATCGCCGCGATGCGCGCCTTGGTGGTGCCGTATCCGTCCGCCGCCAGGGCGACGGCCGCGGCGAACGCGGCGGCGAGGCCGACGACGGACACGAACATCTGGGCGTAATAACGTGATTTGCGCGGTACGAACGCCTCGACCAGCACCCCGACGATCGCCGCGCCGATGACGATCAGCATGGGCGACAGTTGTGCGTACTCGATCTTCGGCGCGTCGATCTTGCCGATGGGATCGGCCGCGGTTGTCCACAGGCTGTGGACGGCTGTTGCGCTCACTTGGCCGCCTCCACCTCGGGCTGAGGGTCTGTCTTCTGTACGTCGGACATGGTCTGTTGCACCGCCGGGTTGACGATGTCCGTGACGGGCTTCGGGTAGACACCCAGGAAGATCAACAGTGCGACCAGCGGGGCGACCACCACGAGCTCACGCACTCTGAGGTCCGGCATCGCGGAGACCTCCGGCTTCACCGGTCCCGTCATCGTCCGCTGGTAGAGGACGAGGGTGTAGAGCGCGGCGAGGACGATGCCGAAGGTGGCGATGATGCCGATCGCCGGATAGCGCGTGAACGTGCCGACCAGGACCAGGAATTCACTCACGAACGGAGCGAGTCCGGGCAGCGACAGCGTCGCCAGACCGCCGATCAGGAAGGTGCCGGCGAGCACCGGGGCGACCTTCTGCACTCCTCCGTAGTCGGCGATGAGCCGCGAGCCGCGGCGCGAGATCAGGAATCCGGCCACCAGCATCAGCGCGGCCGTCGAGATGCCGTGGTTGACCATGTACAGCGTCGCGCCCGACTGGCCCTGGCTGGTCATCGCGAAGATGCCCATGATGATGAAGCCGAAGTGCGAGATCGACGCGTATGCCACCAGTCGTTTGATGTCCCGCTGGCCGACCGCGAGCAGCGCCCCGTAGATGATGCTGATCAGGGCGAGGACGAGGATGACCGGTGTCGCCCACTTCGACGCCTCCGGGAACAGCTGGAGGCAGAAGCGGAGCATCGCGAAGGTGCCCACCTTGTCGACGACCGCGGTGATCAACACCGCGACCGGGGCGGTGGCCTCCCCCATCGCGTTCGGCAGCCAGGTGTGCAGCGGCCACAGCGGGGCCTTCACCGCGAAGGCGAAGAAGAAGCCCAGGAACAGCCAGCGTTCGGTGCTGGTCGCCATGTCCAGCGAGCCGTTGGCCCGTGCCTCGGCGATCTCCTGGAGCGAGAAGTTCCCGGCGACCACATAGAGGCCGATCACCGCGGCCAGCATGATCAGACCACCGGCCAGGTTGTAGAGGAGGAACTTCACAGCCGCGTACGAGCGTTGCGTGGACGCCGCCTCCTCGCCGTGCTCGTGGGCACGGTCCCCGAAGCCGCCGATGAGGAAGTACATCGGGATGAGCATGGCTTCGAAGAAGATGTAGAAGAGGAAGACGTCGGTGGCCTCGAAGGAGAGGATCACCATCGCCTCGACGGCCAGGATCAGGGCGAAGAAGCCCTGTGTCGGCCGCCATCGCCTGCTTCCGGTCTCCAGCGGGTCGGCGTCGTGCCAGCCCGCGAGGATGATGAACGGGATCAGCAGCGCCGTGAGCGCGATGAGCGCCACCGCGATGCCGTCCACGCCCAGCTCGTATCGCACCCCGAAGTCCGCGATCCAGGCGTGGGATTCGGTGAGCTGGTAGCGGCCGCCGTCCGGGTCGAAGCGGATCAGGACCGCGATGGCGAGGGCGAGGGTGGCGAGCGAGACGAGCAGCGCCAGCCACTTGGCGGCGTTGCGCCGCGCGGCCGGTACCGCGGCCGTGGCGATCGCCCCGATCGCCGGGAGCGCCGCCGTCGCTGTCAGCAGAGGAAAGGACATCGGTATCAGACCGCCCTCATCAGCAGGGTCGCGGCGACGATGAGCGCCGCGCCGCCGAACATCGAGACCGCGTAACTGCGCGCGTAGCCGTTCTGCAGTCGGCGCATCCGTCCGGACAGGCCGCCGACCGAGGCGGCCGTGCCGTTGACGACTCCGTCGACCAGGGTGTGGTCGACGTACACCAGGGAGCGCGTGAGGTGCTCGCCGCCGCGGACCAGGACGACGTGGTTGAAGTCGTCCTGGAGCAGGTCGCGCCGGGCGACCCGGGTGAGCAGCGACCCGCGCGGGGCGACAACCGGGACCGGGCGGCGGCCGTACTGCGCGTACGCGATGCCGACGCCGATCACCATCACGGCCACCGTGGCCAGCGTGACCGTGAGGGCGCTGACCGGCGGGTGCCCGTGCTCATGGCCGGTGACCGGCTCCAGCCAGTGCACGAAGCGGTCACCGATGCTGAAGAACGCTCCGCCGAAGACCGACCCGACGGCCAGCAGGATCATGGGGATCGTCATGACCTTGGGCGACTCGTGCGGATGCGGCTCCGCGTGCTCGCCGCGGTGCTCGGCGGCGGGCTCCACGCTGGGCTCGGCCGGGGACGGTGTCGGGGCGTGCCGCCAGCGCTCCTCGCCGAAGAACGTCAGCAGCATCACGCGCGTCATGTAGTACGCCGTGATGGCCGCGCCGAGGAGGGCCGCGCCGCCGAGGATCCATCCCTCGGTACCGCCCTTGGCGAACGCCGCCTCGATGATCTTGTCCTTGGAGAAGAAGCCGGACAGACCGGGGAAACCGATGATCGCGAGGTAGCCGAGGCCGAAGGTGACGAAGGTGATCGGCATGTACTTGCGCAGGCCGCCGTACTTGCGCATGTCGACCTCGTCGTTCATGCCGTGCATCACCGAACCGGCGCCGAGGAACAGCCCGGCCTTGAAGAAGCCGTGCGTCACCAGGTGCATGATCGCGAAGATGTAGCCGATGGGGCCGAGGCCCGCGGCGAGGATCATGTAGCCGATCTGCGACATGGTCGAGCCGGCCAGCGCCTTCTTGATGTCGTCCTTCGCGCAACCGACGATCGCACCGAAGAGGAGCGTGACCGCACCCACGATGGTGACCACGAGCTGGGCGTCGGGTGCGGCGTTGAAGATCGCTCCGGAACGGACGATCAGGTACACGCCCGCCGTCACCATCGTCGCGGCGTGGATGAGGGCCGAGACCGGGGTCGGGCCCTCCATCGCGTCCCCGAGCCAGGACTGGAGCGGTACCTGGGCGGACTTGCCGCAGGCGGCGAGCAGCAGCAGCAGGCCGATGGCGGTGAGCGTGCCCTCGGAGGTGTCCCCCACGCCGTCGAGCACCGGCCCGAAGGCGAAGGTGCCGAAGGTGGTGAACATGATCATGATCGCGATCGACAGGCCCATGTCGCCGACACGGTTGACCAGGAAGGCCTTCTTCGCGGCGGTCGCGGCGCTGGGCTTGTGCTGCCAGAAGCCGATCAGCAGATACGAGGCGAGGCCGACGCCCTCCCAGCCGACGTACAGCAGCAGGTAGTTGTCGGCGAGGACGAGCAGCAGCATCGCCGCCAGGAACAGGTTCAGGTAGCCGAAGAAGCGGCGGCGCCGCTCGTCGTGCTCCATGTACCCGACCGAGTAGAGGTGGATCAGCGAGCCGACGCCGGTGATCAGCAGTACGAACGTCATCGACAGCTGGTCGAGCTGGAAGGCCACGTCGGCCTGGAAGCCCTCGACCGGGATCCAGCTGAACAGGTGCTGCGTGAGCGTCCGGTGCTCGGCGTCCTTGCCCAGCAGGCCGGCGAAGAGGACGACGCCGAGGACGAAGGAGATGGCCGCGAGGGCCGTGCCGATCCAGTGGCCGACGGCATCGAGCCGCCGGCCGCCGCACAGCAGGACGGCCGCTCCGAGCAGGGGCGCCGCGATCAGCAGCGCAATCAGGTTCTCCACGATTCTTCCGACCCCTTACAGCTTCATCAGGCTGGCGTCGTCGACCGAGGCCGAGTGACGGGCACGGAACAGCGACACGATGATCGCGAGCCCGACCACGACCTCGGCGGCGGCGACGACCATCGTGAAGAAGGCGATGATCTGGCCGTCGAGATTGCCGTGCATCCGGGAGAAGGCGACGAACGCGAGGTTGCAGGCGTTGAGCATCAGCTCGATGCACATGAACAGCACGATCGCGTTCCGCCGGATCAGCACGCCGGTCGCGCCGATCGTGAACAGCAGGGCGGCGAGATAGAGGTAGTAGACGGGGTTCACTTCGACGCCTCCTCGGTCCGCTTGAACGGCGGCGGCTCGATCGCGTTCCGCTCCAGGCGTTCCTCCGCGCGCTGTTCCAGCGCCCGCAGGTCGTTGATCGCCTCGGTCGACACGTCCCTGATCTGGCCCCGTTCGCGCAGCGTCTTGCTGACGGTCAGATCGGACGGGGTGCCGTCGGGCAGCAGCCCCGCGATGTCCACGGCGTTGTGCCGGGCGTACACACCGGGCGCCGGCAGCGGCGGTACGTACTTGCCCTCGCGCACGCGCTGCTCGGACATCTCGCGCTGGGTCTTGGCGCGCTCGGTGCGCTCACGGTGGGTGAGCACCATCGCGCCGACGGCGGCCGTGATCAGCAGGACGCCGGTGAGTTCGAAGGCGAAGACGTACTTGGTGAAGATGAGGGCCGCCAGGCCCTCCACGTTGCCGCCCGCGTTCGCCTGGCCGAGGCCGTTGAACTCCTTCAGGGAGGCGTTGCCGATGCCGC
Organism: Streptomyces sp. KR55; assembly: GCF_052245645.1. Lineage (NCBI taxonomy): Bacteria > Bacillati > Actinomycetota > Actinomycetes > Kitasatosporales > Streptomycetaceae > Streptomyces > Streptomyces sp. KR55. The sequence goes on from NZ_JBQQCE010000109.1 coordinate 8,697, forward strand.
CGACCAGCAGGATGCCGAAGCCGAGCCCGCACAGCAGGGCCAGCCAGCGCTGGCCCTTGATGGTCTCCTTCAGGGAGTCCGCCGCGGTGACGCCGACGAGCATCACCACGAACAGGAACAGCATCATGATCGCGCCGGTGTAGACGACGATCTGCACGATGCCCAGGAAGTAGGCACCGTTGGCGAGGTAGAACACCGCCAGGACGATCATGGTGCCGGCCAGGCAGAGCGCGCTGTGCACGGCCTTCTTCATGAAGACGGTGCACAGGGCGCCGATCACCGCGACGGTGCCGAGGATCCAGAACTGGACGGCCTCTCCGGTGGAGGTGGTGTAGGCGGCGAGCTGCATGCTCATGCGTCCACCTCCTCTCCGGAAGGCTTCTCGCCCTTGGAGACGGCGACCTGCTGGACCGTGCCGGGCGCGGCCTCGGTGACCAGGCCCCGGTAGTAGTCCTGCTCGTCCATTCCCGGGTAGATCGCGTGGGGCGTGTCGACCATGCCCTCTTCGAGGCCGGCGAGCAGCTGCTCCTTGGTGTAGATGAGGTCGGCGCGGGTGGAGTCGGCCAGCTCGAAATCGTTCGTCATCGTGAGCGCGCGCGTGGGGCACGCCTCGATGCACAGGCCGCACAGGATGCAGCGGGCGTAGTTGATCTGGTACACGCGCCCGTACCGCTCGCCCGGCGAGTAGCGCTCCTCGTCGGTGTTGTCCGCGCCCTCCACATAGATGGCGTCGGCGGGGCAGGCCCAGGCGCACAGCTCGCAGCCGACGCACTTCTCCAGGCCGTCCGGATGGCGGTTGAGCTGGTGCCGTCCGTGGAACCGGGGGGCGGTGGTCTTCTGCTGCTCCGGGTACTGCTCGGTCAGCCGCTTCTTGAACATGGCCTTGAAGGTCACGCCGAAGCCGGCCACGGGGTTCTGGAAACCGGGCTTGGTCTCCTTGGGCTCCTCAGCCATCGGACGCCTCCTTTCCATCCAGAGATTCGTCACTCTGAGTATCAGGCCCACCACTGACAATCAGCTCCCGCTCGCGCCGCGACCTGCGTCGCGGAACCGGCGGCGGCTCCTGTCCGGGCAGCGGCGGTACGGGGAATCCGCCCGCCATCGGGTCGAAGCCGACGGCCTGGGCGGGCGGTTCGGGCGCGGGTTTGCCGCGCTCGCGGAAGAAGTCCGCGACGAAGGAGAGCAGGAGCAGGGCGAGGACTCCGCCGCCGACGTAGAGGGCGATGTCGGCGAAGTCGTAGTTCTCGTTGCGCAGGGTCCGCACGGTCGCGACGAGCATCAGCCAGACCACGGAGACCGGGATGAGGACCTTCCAGCCGAGCTTCATCAGCATGTCGTAGCGGATCCGCGGGAGCGTGCCGCGCAGCCAGATGAAGAAGAACAGCAGCAGCTGCACCTTGAGGACGAACCAGAGCATCGGCCACCAGCCGTGGTTCGCGCCCTCCCAGAAGGTGGAGACCGGCCAGGGTGCCCGCCAGCCGCCCAGGAAGAGCGTCACGGACACGGCCGAGACCGTCACCATGTTCACGTACTCGGCGAGCATGAACATCGCGAACTTGATCGACGAGTACTCGGTGTTGAAACCGCCGACCAGGTCGCCCTCGGACTCCGGCATGTCGAACGGGGCGCGGTTGGTCTCGCCGACCATCGTCACGATGTAGATCAGGAACGAGACCGGCAGCAGGATGATGTACCAGCGGTCCGCCTGCGCCTCGACGATCGCCGAGGTCGACATCGACCCCGAGTAGAGGAAGACGGAGGCGAACGCGGCGCCCATGGCGATCTCGTACGAGATCATCTGCGCGCAGGCGCGCAGACCGCCCAGCAGCGGATAGGTGGATCCGGAGCTCCAACCCGCCAGCACGATGCCGTAGATGCCCACCGAGGCGACCGCGAGGATGTAGAGCATCGCGATCGGCAGGTCGGTGAGCTGCATCGTGGTGCGCTGGCCGAAGATCGAGACCTCGTTGCCGGCCGGGCCGAAGGGGATCACCGCGATCGCCATGAAGGCCGGGATGGCCGCGACGATCGGCGCGAGGACGTAGACGACCTTGTCCGCGCGTTTGACGATGACGTCTTCCTTGAGCATCAGCTTGATGCCGTCGGCGAGCGACTGGAGCATGCCCCAGGGGCCGTGCCGGTTGGGGCCGATGCGCAGCTGCATCCAGGCGACGACCTTGCGCTCCCAGACGATGGAGAACAGCACGGTCACCATCAGGAAGGCGAAGCAGAAGACCGCCTTGACGGCGATCAGCCACCACGGGTCGCGGCCGAACATCGAGAGGTCTTCAGCGGCGAGGTACGGGCTCATGCCTCCACCTCCTTGGGGGCCTCGCCGGCGAGGGTCGCCGGGCCGATGCGGACGAGGGAGCCGGGCAGCGCCCCGGTGTCGGAGGCGACGCCGCCGCCGACCGAGTTCAGCGGGAGCCAGACCACGCGGTCGGGCATCTCGGTGATCTGCAGCGGGAGTTCGACGGTGCCGGCGGGGCCGGTCACGGCGAGCGCGTCGCCGTCCTTGACGCCCGCCTCGGCGGCCGTGGCGGGCGACACACGCGCGTGTGCCGCGTGCCGGGTCCCGGCGAGCGCCTCGTCTCCCTCCTGGAGCACACCCCGGTCGAGCAGCAGCCGGTGCCCGGCCAGGACGGCCTCCCCGGCCGCCGGACGCGGCAGCACGCCCGCCGTCTCGAGGGGTTCGGTGGCCCGCGGTCCGTCCCAGACCCCCAGCCGGTCCAGCTCCGCGCGCGCGGTCCGTAGATCCGGCAGACCCAGGTGTACGTCCATGGCGTCGGCCAGCATCTGCAGCACGCGTGCGTCGGTGGGTGCCAGTCGGCGGCTCATCTGGTCGGGCTTGAGCGCGGCCTCGAAGAAGCGGACCCGGCCCTCCCAGTTGAGGAAGGCACCCGCCTTCTCGGCGACCGCGGCGACCGGAAGAACCACGTCCGCGAGTTCCGTGACCTCGCTGGGCCGCAGTTCGAGCGACACCACGAAGCCGACTTCGGCGAGGGCTGCACGCGCGCGTGCCGGGTCGGGCAGGTCGGCGACCTCCACGCCCGCGACCAGCAGTGCCTGCAGGTCGCCGTGTGCGGCGGCCTGGATGATCCGGCCGGTGTCACGGCCGTAGCGGTGCGGGAGGTCGGCGACACCCCAGGCGGCGGCGACCTCCGCACGCGCGCGTGGGTCGGTGGCCGGACGTCCGCCCGGCAGCAGCGACGGCAGCGCGCCCGCTTCGATGGCGCCCCGCTCTCCTGCGCGACGCGGGATCCACACCAGCTGCGCGCCGGTCGCGGAGACGGCCCGTACGGCGGCGGTGAGGCCACCGGCGACCCCGGCCAGCCGCTCGCCGACGACGATCACCGCACCCTCGGTGCGCAGCGCCTGAGCGGCCCTGGCGCCGTCCTCCTCCAGGCCGACCCCGCTCGCGAGCGCGTCCAGCCACTCGGTCTCGGTGCCCGGAGCCGCCGGCAGCAGCGTGCCGCCGGCCTTCTCCAGACCACGCGTGGTGTGCGTGGCCAGCGAGAACACCTTCTGTCCGTGCTTGCGCCAGGCCTTGCGCAGCCGCAGGAAGACGCCGGGGGCCTCCTCCTCCGACTCGAACCCGGCCAGCAGGACGGCGGGCGCCTTCTCCAGGGAGGTGTACGTGACGCCCGTACCGTCGAGGTCGCGGCCGCGTCCGGCGATCCGCGCGGCGAGGAAGTCGGCCTCCTCGCTGCTGTGCGGACGCGCGCGGAAGTCGATGTCGTTGGTGTCGAGCGCCACGCGCGCGAACTTGCTGTAGGCGTAGGCGTCCTCGATGGTGAGACGGCCGCCCGTGAGGACACCGGTGCGCCCGCGCGAGGCGAGGAGTCCCTGGGCGGCGATCTGCAGCGCTTCCGGCCAGGAAGCGGGCACCAGATCGCCCTCGGGGTTGCGTACCAGAGGCGTCTCCAGCCGGTCCCGCAGCTGCGCGTACCGGAACGCGAAGCGCCCCTTGTCGCAGATCCACTCCTCGTTGACCTCGGGGTCGTTGGCGGCGAGCCGCCGCATGACCTTGCCGCGCCGGTGGTCGGTGCGCGTGGCGCAGCCGCCGGAGCAGTGCTCGCACACGGAGGGCGAGGAGACGAGGTCGAAGGGGCGGGAGCGGAAGCGGTACGCCGCCGAGGTGAGTGCGCCGACCGGGCAGATCTGGATGGTGTTCCCGGAGAAGTACGACTCGAAGGGGTCGCCCTCACCGGTGCCGACCTGCTGGAGCGCGCCGCGCTCGAGCAGCTCGATCATCGGGTCACCGGCGACCTGGTTGGAGAACCGGGTGCAGCGCGCGCACAGCACGCACCGCTCGCGGTCGAGCAGCACCTGTGTGGAGATCGGGACCGGCTTCTCGAAGGTCCGCTTCCTGCCCTCGAAGCGGGACTCGGCGTTGCCGTGCGACATTGCCTGGTTCTGCAGCGGGCACTCGCCGCCCTTGTCGCAGACCGGGCAGTCCAGCGGGTGGTTGATGAGCAGCAGCTCCATCACACCCTTCTGGGCCTTCTCGGCGACCGGCGAGGTGAGGTGGGTCTTCACCACCATCCCGTCGGTGCAGGTGATGGTGCAGGACGCCATGGGCTTGCGCTGGCCCTCGACCTCGACGATGCACTGGCGGCAGGCGCCGGCCGGGTCGAGGAGGGGATGGTCGCAGAACCGGGGGATCTCGATGCCGAGCTGCTCGGCGGCCCGGATGACCAGGGTGCCCTTGGGCACGCTGATCTCGATGCCGTCGATCGTCAGCGTCACCAGATCTTCCGGCGGGACCGCCGCCTCTCCCCCACCCGAGGGAGCGCTGGTGGTCACGGTCATGCGTTCACCTCCGTGCGGTGATCGGCCCAGGCCGTCGACTTGGCCGGGTCGAAGGGGCAGCCGCGGCCCGTGATGTGCTGCTCGTACTCCTCGCGGAAGTACTTCAGCGAGGAGAAGATCGGCGAGGCGGCACCGTCGCCGAGGGCACAGAAGGACTTGCCGTTGATGTTGTCGGCGATGTCGTTCAGCTTGTCGAGGTCACTCATCACGCCCTTGCCGGCCTCGATGTCGCGCAGCAACTGCACGAGCCAGTACGTGCCTTCGCGGCAGGGTGTGCACTTGCCGCAGGACTCGTGGGCGTAGAACTCGGTCCAGCGGGTGACGGCGCGCACGACGCAGGTCGTCTCGTCGAAGCACTGCAGGGCTTTCGTGCCGAGCATGGAACCCGCGGCGCCCACTCCTTCGTAGTCAAGAGGGACATCGAGATGCTCGTCGGTGAACATCGGTGTCGAGGAGCCGCCCGGCGTCCAGAACTTCAGACGGTGGCCGGGTCGCATCCCGCCGCTCATGTCGAGAAGTTGGCGCAGTGTGATGCCGAGCGGGGCCTCGTACTGGCCAGGGCTCGCGACGTGGCCGCTGAGCGAGTAGAGCGTGAAGCCCGGGGACTTCTCGCTGCCCATTGACCTGAACCATTCCTTGCCGTTCTTCAGGATGGCGGGAACCGACGCGATCGACTCGACGTTGTTCACCACAGTCGGGCACGCATAGAGGCCCGCGACAGCAGGGAAGGGGGGACGGAGCCGCGGTTGACCACGGCGGCCCTCGAGCGAGTCCAGCAGTGCGGTCTCCTCACCGCAGATGTACGCGCCCGCGCCCGCGTGCACGGTGATGTCGAGGTCGAGTCCGCTGCCCAGGATGTTCTTGCCGAGGTAGCCGGCCGCGTAGGCCTCAGCGACAGCTGAGTGCAACCGCCGCAATACGGGGACGACTTCACCACGCAGATAGATGAAGGCATGCGACGACCTGATGGCATAACACGCAATGATCATGCCCTCGATGAGGCTGTGCGGGTTCGCGAAGAGGAGCGGAATGTCCTTGCAGGTTCCGGGCTCCGATTCGTCGGCGTTGACAACTAGATAGTGCGGTTTTCCATCACCCTGGGGAATGAACTGCCATTTCATTCCCGTCGGGAATCCCGCGCCGCCGCGGCCGCGCAGCCCGGAGTCCTTGACGTACGCGATGAGGTCGTCCGGCGACATCGCGAGCGCCTTGCGGAGCCCTTCGTATCCCTCGTGCCTTCGGTACACGTCCAGCGTCCAGGAACTGTCCTCGTCCCAGAAGGCCGACAGCACGGGTGCGAGCAGCTTCTCGGGGCTCGGGTCCTTGAGCTCGGGTGCCAACGTCATCACTCCCCCTCCTCTGCGACAGGCCCGGCGGGGTGCGCGGGGTCGGATGCCGATGTGTCCTGCGGCGCGTCGTGCGAGCTGAGGTGTTCGGCGGGCGACGGCTCGTGTACGGCCCTGTCCTGCGGCTCGTCGTGCGGTCCGCCCTCCCGGGGGTGGACCACGCGCGCGGGTGCGGTCTCTCCCCTGGCCAGGCGGAGACCCACCAGCGAAGCGGGTCCCGCGCTGCCGGTCGCCTCGACGGCCCCGGACCGCTCGTCGGGGAAGCCCGCCAGGATCCGGGCGGTCTCCTTGAACGTGCACAGCGGGGCCCCGCGGGTCGGCGTGACCTGTGCTCCCGCGCGCAGGTCGTCCACCAGGCGCTTCGCGCTGTCCACGGTCTGGTTGTCGAAGAACTCCCAGTTGACCATCACGACCGGCGCGAAGTCGCAGGCCGCGTTGCACTCGATGTGCTCCAGGGTCACCTTGCCGTCGTCGGTGGTCTCGCCGTTGCCGACGCCCAGGTGCTCCTGGAGCGCCTCGAAGATCGCGTCACCGCCCATCACCGCGCACAGCGTGTTGGTGCACACCCCGACCTGGTAGTCACCGGAGGGCCTGCGCCGGTACATGGTGTAGAAGGTGGCGACCGCGGTGACCTCCGCCGTGGTCAGGTCCAGCATGTCCGCGCAGAACCGCATTCCGGTGCGCGTGACATGGCCCTCCTCCGACTGCACCAGGTGCAGCAACGGCAGGAGAGCGGACCGGGAGTCGGGGTAGCGGGCGATGATCTCGCGCGCGTCCCGCTCGAGCCGGGCTCGAACGTCGTCCGGGTAGTCGGGCGCGGGCAGTTCGGGCATGCCCAGGCTGACGCCCCGATCCGAGGAACTGGTGGTCACCGGTCGACGCCTCCCATCACGGGGTCGATGGACGCGACGGCGACGATGACGTCAGCGACCTGGCCGCCCTCGCACATCGCCGCCATGGCCTGCAGGTTGGTGAAGGACGGGTCGCGGAAGTGGACCCGGTAGGGGCGGGTGCCGCCGTCGGACACGGCGTGCACCCCGAGCTCGCCCTTGGGCGACTCGACCGCCGTGTACGCCTGTCCCGGCGGGACGCGGAAGCCCTCGGTCACCAGCTTGAAGTGGTGGATCAGGGCCTCCATGGAGGTGCCCATGATCTTCTTGATGTGGTCGAGGGAGTTGCCCAGTCCGTCCGGTCCCAGGGCGAGCTGGGCCGGCCAGGCGATCTTCTTGTCGGCGACCATGACCGGTCCCGGCTGCAGCCGGTCCAGGCACTGCTCGACGATCCTGAGCGACTGGCGCATCTCCTCGAGGCGGATCAGGAAGCGGCCGTATGCGTCGCAGGTGTCTGCGGTCGGGATGTCGAAGTCGTACGTCTCGTAGCCGCAGTACGGCTGGGCCTTGCGCAGGTCGTGCGGCAGGCCGGTGGCGCGCAGGATCGGGCCGGTGGCGCCGAGGGCCATGCAGCCGGCCAGGTCGAGATAGCCGATGTCCTGCATGCGGGCCTTGAAGATGGGGTTCCCGGTGGCGAGCTTGTCGTACTCCGGGAGGTTCTTCTTCATCTTCTTCACGAACTCGCGGATCTGGTCCACCGCGCCGGGCGGCAGGTCCTGGGCGAGTCCGCCGGGCCGGATGTACGCGTGGTTCATCCTGAGGCCCGTGATGAGCTCGTAGATGTCGAGAATCATTTCACGATCACGGAATCCGTAGATCATGATCGTGGTGGCGCCGAGTTCCATGCCGCCGGTGGCGATGGCCACCAGGTGGGAGGACAACCGGTTCAGCTCCATCAGGAGCACCCGGATGATCGTGGCCCGGTCGGGGATCTGGTCCTCGATGCCGAGGAGTTTCTCGACGGCGAGGCAGTAGGCGGCCTCGTTGTAGAAGGACGTCAGGTAGTCCATGCGCGTCACGAACGTGGTGCCCTGCGTCCAGGTCCGGTACTCGAGGTTCTTCTCGATGCCGGTGTGGAGGTAGCCGATGCCGCAGCGGGCCTCGGTGACCGTCTCGCCCTCGATCTCCAGGATGAGGCGGAGCACGCCGTGGGTGGACGGGTGCTGGGGGCCCATGTTGACGACGATGCGTTCGTCGTCGGCCCGGGCCGCGGACTGGACGACCTCGTCCCAGTCGCCACCGGTGACCGTATATACGGTGCCCTCGGTGGTCTCGCGTGCCGACGCGGCGGCTGTTGAGTGCGTGCTCACGAGTACGACCTCCGCTGGTCCGGAGCCGGGATCTGGGCGCCCTTGTACTCGACGGGGATGCCGCCGAGGGGGTAGTCCTTGCGCTGCGGATGGCCCTGCCAGTCGTCCGGCATCATGATCCGCGTCAGGGCCGGGTGACCGTCGAAGACGATGCCGAAGAAGTCGTAGGTCTCGCGCTCGTGCCAGTCGTTGGTCGGATAGACGGAGACCAGCGACGGGATGTGCCGGTCGCTGTCGGGGGCGCTGACTTCGAGGCGGATCAGCCGGTTGTGGGTGATCGAGCGCAGGTGGTAGACGGCGTGCAGCTCGCGGCCCTTGTCGTTCGGGTAGTGGACGCCGCTGACGCCGGTGCACAGTTCGAAGCGCAGGGCCGGGTCGTCGCGCAGGGTGCGGGCGACGCGGACCAGGTGCTCGCGTTCGATGTGGAAGGTGAGTTCGCCGCGGTCGACGACCGTCTTCTCGATGGCGTTCTCGGGGAGCAGGCCCTGCTCCTCCAGTGCGCCCTCGAGCTCGTCGGCGACCTCGTCGAACCAGCCGCCGTAGGGGCGGGCCGCCGGGCCCGGGAGCCGGACCGGGCGGACCAGGCCGCCATAGCCGGAGGTGTCGCCGCCGTTGTTGGCGCCGAACATGCCGCGCTGGACGCGGATCTCCTCACCGTGCTCGCCGCGCTGTCCGGGGAGGTTGGAGGCGCCGAGCTCCTTCTCGGGGTTGACCCCGTTGGTGCCGTTCACGTCGCTCATCGCAGCAGCCCCTTCATCTCGATCGTCGGCAGGGCCTTGAGCGCCGCTTCCTCCGCCTCCCGGGCCGCCTCCTCGGCGTTCACGCCGAGCCTGGAGGTCTGGATCTTGTGGTGGAGCTTGAGGATCGCGTCCATCAGCATCTCCGGCCGGGGCGGGCAGCCGGGGAGATAGATGTCGACCGGGACGATGTGATCGACGCCCTGGACGATGGCGTAGTTGTTGAACATGCCGCCCGAGGACGCGCACACGCCCATGGAGATCACCCACTTGGGGTTCGGCATCTGGTCGTAGACCTGCCGCAGCACGGGCGCCATCTTCTGGCTGACCCGGCCGGCGACGATCATCAGGTCCGCCTGCCGGGGTGAACCGCGGAAGACCTCCATGCCGAAGCGCGCCAGGTCGTAGCGGCCTGCGCCGGTGGTCATCATCTCGATGGCACAGCAGGCGAGGCCGAACGTGGCGGGGAAGACCGACGCCTTGCGCACCCAGCCCGCGGCCTGCTCGACGGTGGTCAGCAGGAAACCGCTCGGCAGCTTTTCTTCGAGTCCCATGACTTAAAGGCCCCTCAGTCCCATTCCAGGCCGCCGCGCCGCCACACGTACGCGTACGCGACGAAGACGGTGAGCACGAAGAGCAGCATCTCCACGAGCCCGAACACCCCCAGGGCGTCGAACGTGACGGCCCAGGGGTAGAGGAAGACGATCTCGATGTCGAAGACGATGAAGAGCATCGCCGTCAGGTAGTACTTGATGGGGAAGCGCCCGCCACCGGCCGGCGTGGGGGTCGGCTCGATACCGCACTCATAGGCCTCGAGCTTGGCCCGGTTGTACCGCTTCGGACCGATCAGCGTGGCCATGACCACGGAGAAGATCGCAAAGCCTGCCCCGAGGGCTCCCAGTACGAGGATGGGCGCATACGCGTTCACCGCTCCTCGCTCCTCTCAGTCGGCACTGACTGCTGGCGGTTTGCATCAGGCTTCACACCTGCCTCACCGGCCCCACGAACCCCGCTCGTCCCGGCGAAGATCGAGAACATGTGAAGCAGGTCACAAGCCCAACTGCCTCGCATCTTATGCCCGCCGCTCTGTGATCTGCGACACGGGGTATTCCACAAGCTTTGTGATCTCCACCACCTGATGAAGGATCATGAAGTCGGATGAGCGGCGATCTTCGCGCATGAAGCGTTCAAGTGATCACCAGACGTGACATTTCTGCTCGTCGGCGCAGCTCGGAGGGGGCGTCTCAATATCAAGAGACTTCCGTTGCATGCAAATTGGCGATGGACGTCGTGCCCTGATAGTGGGCCGCGTTCACACATCAGGGGTAGAAGGGCGCCGGGATGTGGACGCGTGCACGCATTCACGAGCGACACGGGCGGATGCACGCGGCAGACGCCGCGACCGCGGTGACCGTTCCGTGACCTCCGTCACATCCATGAGAGGCGCCCAAGAAGGAGGCTTGGCCAACCACCCCAACGAGTGGTAAGCGGGGGGCAATTCGGACCAAACGAAGAAAGCCCATGATCACAGGCTTGATGGGTCGCGTCCGCAATGTCCGTTACGGCATCAATAAGGAACTGAGTCCCAGGGATTCGGGGTGCCGATTGAACAACTGTGGCGCACCACACGTTTCTTGAAGGTATGGAGGAGCCCCTGATACCGGTTGTTCCCATGTCCCACACCGCTCACATACGAAGCCACCGAAAACCCCGCCCGCGCAGCGCCTCGACGCTCGCGATGCGGGCCGGAGTTGCCGGTGGCATCCTCAGCACCGTGGCAGTGGCGGGTGCGTCGGCTTCGGCGAACGCTGCCGAGCCGGTGACGCAGACGCTCGAACTGCCCACCCTGACGGCCGACCTGTCCGTCCAGGTCGCCCAGTCCGCGGACGTCACCCAGCAGGCGGCCGCGAACTACGAGCTGCAGGCCGAGCGTGACGCGGCCGCCGCCCAGGCCGCCAAGGAGGCCAAGGCCGACCTCGCGGAGGCCAAGAAGAAGGCCGAGGCCCGCAAGAAGGCCGCGGAGGAAGCACGGCAGGCCGCCGCCGAGCGGGCCGCGCGCGACGCCGAGCGGGCCACCCTCTCCACAACCGCCGAGGCCTCCACGACGGCGTCCGCGCCGGCCAGCGGCAGCGTGGCGACGGTCATCTCCTTCCTCCAGGCGCAGGTGGGCGACGCCTACGTCATGGGCGCCACCGGCCCCAACGCCTGGGACTGCTCCAGCCTCGTCCAGGCCGCCTTCAAGCAGGTCGGCGTGGACCTCCCCCGCGTGTCGCAGGACCAGTCGACGGTCGGCACCGACATCCCCCTGTCCGACATCCAGGTCGGCGACATCCTGTACTGGGGCGGCAAGGGTTCGGCGTACCACACGGGTGTGTACATCGGGAACGGCCAGTACCTGGACGCGGCCAACCCCTCCAAGGGCGTCGTCATCCAGGACCTCTCCGGCTACCCGGCGTCGGGCGCGGTGCGCGTCCTCTGACGCAGGGCACATCGACATACGGAAGGGCCGCAGCCGCTCGGGGGCTGCGGCCCTTCCGTATGCGCGGGACCGCGCTGCCGGCGGCTCCTTGAGGCGAGGGCCGCTCCCCCGGCGCCCGCGAGGAAGCGTCTGCGGGCGTGACCGGTCTGCTCCTGAGGCTGCTGCGAGTGTTCTGCTGTCATGAGTGCGGAAGGGTAGGGACGGGCGGTAACGGCCGGAAGGCCGATTCCGGCCGCCTACGGCACCCTCACCAACACCGGTCAGCAGAAGGAGAGACAGCGATGCCAAGTGTCTTCGTGCAGGGACGGCCCGTCGACTCGTATCCCCCGCTCGCGCCCGAGGCCCGGCGCGGGTCGGTGCGGCGGATCACCGAGGTCGGTGAGGAGGTCCTGCACAAGCCGTGCCGGGACGTCACCGAGTTCGGGCCCGATCTCGCCGCGCTCATCGACGACATGTTCCTGACCATGCACATCGCCGACGGGGCAGGACTCGCGGCGAACCAAGTCGGCGTCGATTTGCGCCTGTTCGTGTACGACTGTCCGGACGACGACGGTGTCCGACATGTCGGACACATCGTCAACCCGGTGCTGGAACCGCTCGACCCGGCCGGGCGACGGCTGCTCGACGAGGGCGAGGGCTGTCTGTCGGTGCCGGGCGCCGTGATGGGCGTAGCGCGTCCGGACCGGGCCGTCGTCCGCGGGTACGACCAGGAGGGCCGGCCGCTGGTGACCGAGGGGACCGGGTACTTCGCCCGGTGCCTCGCGCACGAGACCGATCATGTCAACGGGCACGTGTACCTGGACCGGCTCTCCAGCCGGGAGCGGAAAGATGCGCTGCGGCAGGTGGCGGACCGGCGGGAGCAGGTGTTCGCCCGCCGGGCCGCGAAGGCAGCCGCGTTGAGCGGCTGATCAGGCCTTCGGGGCTACCTTGGTCAGCCCGTTGATGATCCGGTCCATTGCGTCGCCGCCCGTCGGGTCGGTGAGGTTGGCGAGGAGCTTCAGGGTGAACCTCATGAGCATGGGGTGCGTGAGGCCGCGCTGGGCCGCGATCTTCATGACCTTCGGGTTGCCGATGAGCTTCACGAAGGCGCGGCCGAGGGTGTAGTAGCCGCCGTAGGTGTCCTTGAGCACGCGCGGGTAGCGCTGGAGCGCGGCCTCCCGCTGGGCCGGCGTGGCCCGCGCGTGCGCCTGGACGATGACGTCGGCGGCGATCTGACCGGACTCCATGGCGTAGGCGATGCCCTCACCGTTGAAGGGGTTCACCAGGCCGCCGGCGTCGCCGACCAGCAGCAGCCCCTTCGTGTAGTGCGGCTGGCGGTTGAAGGCCATCGGCAACGCCGCCCCGCGGATGGGCCCGGTCATGTTGTCCGGCGTGTAGCCCCATTCCTCGGGCATGGACGCGCACCACGCCTTCAGCACCTCCCGCCAGTCCAGCTCCTTGAAGGAGTCGGAGGTGTTCAGCACTCCGAGGCCCACATTGGACGTACCGTCGCCCATGCCGAAGATCCAGCCGTAGCCGGGGAGCAGCCGGTCCTCGCCGGGACCGCGGCGGTCCCACAGCTCCAGCCAGGACTCCAGGTAGTCGTCCTCGTGGCGCGGGGAGGTGAAGTACGTACGGACCGCGACGCCCATCGGGCGGTCCTCGCGGCGGTGCAGGCCCATCGCGAGGGAGAGTCGGGTGGAGTTGCCGTCGGCGGCCACTACGAGCGGCGCGTGGAAGGTGACCTCGCGCTTCTCCTCACCGAGCTTGGCGTGTACGCCGGTGATGCGGCCGGTGCGGTCGTCGATGACCGGGGCGCCGACGTTGCAGCGCTCGTACAGCCGGGCGCCGGCCTTCTGGGCCTGCCGGGCGAGCTGCTCGTCGAAGTCGTCGCGCTTGCGGACCAGGCCGTAGTCGGGGAAGGAGGCGAGATCCGGCCAGTCCAGCTGCAGCCGCACACCGCCGCCGATGATCCTGAGCCCCTTGTTGCGCAGCCAGCCGGCTTCCTCGGAGATGTCGATGCCCATCGCCACGAGCTGCTTGGTGGCGCGTGGGGTGAGGCCGTCGCCGCAGACCTTCTCGCGCGGGAACTCGGTCTTCTCCAGGAGCAGTACGTCGAGTCCGGCCTTGGCGAGGTGGTACGCCGTCGTGGAGCCGGCCGGTCCCGCGCCCACGACGATCACATCGGCGGTGTTCTCGGAGAAGGGCTCGGAGACAGGCTGGGAGTGGGGCTCGGTCACGGCGGTCACGGCTGGATCTCCCCAAGTTCGGAAACTGTGTGCCGACCGGCACTGGACATGGGCAGTCTATGCAGCAGAATTGATCAACCGGCTGAAGGGATACCCAGTGAACCGAGCTCTCCCCGTGGTACGGCTGCGTGTCCCCACCGACGAGGACGCCGTGGCGTGGCACCGGGTTTTCGACCACCCGGACGTCATGGAGTTCCACGGCGGCAAGTCCGCCGACCTGTCCGTCTACGAGGAGCTCACCGCCCGCCAGCGCAAGCACGACGCCGAGCTGGGCTTCTGTCTGTGGACGATGCTCGACGCGGAGGACCGGGTCATCGGCTTCACCGGCGCGCAGCCGTGGCCGCGTGAGTGGGGCCCGAAGGGCGAGATCGAGATCGGGTGGCGGCTCGGGCGGGAGCACTGGGGCCGGGGGTACGTCACCGCGGCCGCGCAGATGACGCTGGAACGGGTGCGCGCGACGGGCGTGGGCAGCGTGGTGGCCATGGTCAACGCACGCAACACACGGTCGATCGCGGTCACCCAGCGGCTGGGCATGCACCTGGCCGAGACCTTCACCAGCCCCGAGTCGGATCTGCTGGGGCACTGCTACCGACTCGAGCTGCAATAGACGTGACAGACTGTAACGGACAGCTACAGAAAGCCACTTGATGCTTCCGGAGCGCACCCCGGGCGGCTACCCTGCCAGTACCGCTGGGGGGTGACATCTGTGCGCATCACACCCAAGACGCCCGAAGTGCGCGTGCCCAAGTTCGTCGGACTGATGGCCGTGGACGCCCGCGAGACGGCCGAGACACACGGAGTGCTGCTCGCCGCGCCCGACCGGCCCGACTTCCATCTCACCGTCGTCGACTACGTCGTACGGCAGTACCCGCTGCCCGGCGTCGAGGTGCCCCGCGGTGCCGTCGTCACCGTGTGGTTCGACTTCGGTGAGGGCGGGGGTGGCGGAGGTGCGGGCGTCCGCGAACCGCGCCTGCCGAAGCCGCCCGGCGGCGGGCTGCAACGCGAGCTGGACGCACCGGGGGACGCGTTCGAGGTGATCCGGTGAGCGCCCGCCCCTGAGGCCTGCCCTGAAGGTGGCTTCAGGCCTTGAACCCCCGGTGCAGGGCCACCACTCCACCCGTGAGGTTCCGCCACGCCACCCTCGACCAGCCGGCCTTGCGCAGCCGTTCGGCCAGCGCGGGCTGGTCGGGCCAGGCGCGGATGGACTCGGCGAGGTAGACGTACGCATCCGGGTTCGACGACACCGCCCGGGCGACCGGCGGCAGCGCCCGCATCAGGTACTCGGTGTACACCTTGCGGAACGGCTCCCAGGTCGGATGCGAGAACTCGCAGATCACGACCCGCCCGCCCGGCCGGGTCACCCGGTACATCTCGCGCAGCGCGGCGTCCGTGTCCTGTACGTTGCGCAGCCCGAAGGAGATGGTGACGGCGTCGAACACGTCGTCCCTGAAGGGCAGCCGCGTCGCGTCGCCCGCCGTCAGCGGCAGCCAGGGG
>NZ_JBQQCE010000011.1:0-48553 GCF_052245645.1 Streptomyces sp. KR55
GCACGGGAGCTCTCTGTAGTCCTGTCTCGCCGGTTCCGTATGCCGTGTTGCGTACGGCCTGGCGAAAGTCTTGTGGTCGGTGCGCTGCCCGACCCAGGTGGCTCCCGAGTACGAGGGCGGCGCTACGACGTGCGTCCCTGCGCGGAACCTTCCTTACGCCGACGCCTTCGCGGCGGCAGGATCGGCGGCTCCCGGAGTGGTGGCCGGGGCGGCCGTGACTGCCTCGCGGTCGGGCGCGAGCGGGTCGGTCACCGTGCCGGTCTCTTCATCGAACAGCCCCTGCGCCAGCCTGGTCACCGCTGCGGGGACCGGCGGCGCCAGGTCGGCCACGGCGCGGAGACCGGACAGGACGTCGTCGGGTCGTACGGCAGGCGTCACGTGCCGAACAACCAGCCGCAGTATCGCACAGGGCTGGTCCGTCGGCCTATCAGCAGGCGAACTGTGCATTTCAGAGCCTGCCACGCTGTCCAGGCTCGCGACGGCCGGGCGGGCGTCGAAGGTGCGGACGCCGTTCTTGGTCAGCCGCTGTACCTCGACGGTCTCGGCCGCGTTGAAGGCGGCCACCGCGCGGGCGGCGTCGGCCGGCTCCACGCCGTCCAGCCGCAGCTCCCAGACGGAGGCCGTCAGCCGGTCGGCGAGCCCCGAGATGCGGGCCTCGACCGCCTCGACGATGTCGAGCCCGTCGGGCAGCGACTCGTCGAGGAGCGTGCGCAGGGTCTCCGGATCGCGCGGCTCGGTGAGGGCGATCTCCAGGTACTCCGCCTCACTGCCCGTGCCGGTGGGTGCGGCATTGGCGTACGACACCTTCGGGTGCGGGGTGAACCCCGCCGAGTACGCCATGGGCACCTCGGCGCGGCGCAGCGCACGCTCGAAGGCGCGCTGGAAGTCACGGTGGCTGGTGAACCGGAGGCGGCCGCGCTTGGTGTAGCGCAGTCGGACGCGCTGCACCGCGGGTGCCGGCGGCGGGCCTTCGGGCTGTCGCTTGCCCAGTGTCGTTCAGTCCTTAGTGAGTGCGGTCGTACTGCTACCAAGAGTACGTGTGCCGGCGGCCGCAGGTTCCCGTCGGGCCGCCGCCTCCCGCTGCCGGGGCTCGCCGAACAGCATGCGCCGGACGTCGGCCCGCGTCTGCCGTACGGATGCCCGGGCCGACGCCAGCGCCTGCCGCGTCGCCCGCCCCACGGCGCGCGCGGCCTCGGCGGCCGGCCGCAGAACCGTGTCCCGTACGACGTGCCCGACGGGCGTCAGCACGCTGCGGTACACCCAGCGCACCGGCTCCACGAAGATCCACCGGAAGAGAGTCCCCAGGAACCGACCGACGGCGAGCGAGATGTGCCCGGCGACCCGCCAGGCGTGCCCGAGCGCCGCCCCGACCTCCCGCCCGATGACGGCGAGCACCCGCCCGACCGGTACCAGTACCCAGCGCCACAACGCGAGCGCGGGCAGGACGAGGAGGATCCGGGCCGTCCAGTACAGGGCCACGCCGATCCCGGTGACGATCACGCCCAGGAACCACACGAGCCCCTTCGCGCACCAGGCGACCGCCCGCCCGACAGGCGCGAGGACCCACTCGTACAGCCACCGCGCGGGAACGACGACGAGGTACCGCACGAGCCACGCCACGGCGGTGTACACACCGATCCCGAGGGCGACGAGCACGGCTCCGATGCCCTTGAGCAGCCACATGATCCCGTGCCCGACGGGCGTCAGCACGCGCGCGTACACCCATGCCAGCCCGGCACCGATCCCCCGCGCCACCCACGCGATCCCGTGCCCGACCGGCGTCAGGACGTACCGGTACAGCCAGACGCACGGCACCACGACGAGCACGTTCGCGAGCCAGGCGAGCGCCCTGCCGGCCGGCACGACGACGTACCGCCACAGGGCGACGAACGGCCAGACGAACACCACCCGCCCGAGCCACAGCAGCGCCCGCCCCAGCGGCCTGAACACCGTGTCGTTGAGGAACCGCCCGGCGACGGCCAGCGCGTCCCAGACCATCCGTACCGGGAGGACGAGCACGAGCATGACGATCCGCACCGGAATGCGGATCGCGACGGCGAGACACCCCTCGGGCGTCTGCTGAGCCGGCGGCTTTTCCAGATCCATACCGACGTAGACGCCACAGCCACCGATCCGGATCCCCTCGCCCCGATCCGGATCCCCTCGAAAACTCTGTCGGCCGAGGAGATACAGACGAATGTTTCGGGAGACACGGGTTACTTGAAGACGTTTGGTGGTGGTATGCCCGAGAAGGTGAATGATCACGAACGACAGTGAGCAGCCAGAACGGGTGTCGGCCGCCGAGGCGATGCGGCAGGCGACCGAGCAGCTCACCGAGCTGCTCGGGCGGCCCCCGGAGTCCGTTTCGGCGCTGAAGCCGACGGACCAGGGCTGGGAGGCCGAGGTCGAGGTCGTGGAGCTGGAGCGCATCCCGGAGACCACAAGTGTGCTGGCCAGCTACGAGGTTGTCCTGGACCCGGCCGGCCGGCTGTTGGCATACGAACGCGGGCGCCGCTACACACGCGCCCAGATCGACCGGGGCGACCACTGACGTGGTCATCCCTTCCCCGAAGGGAGAACACCGTGACCGTGACACCGGGCGGCGGCGCTGTACCCGCCCCCACCCAGGGCTCCGGAAACCTGTACGACGTGCTGGAGTTGGTCCTGGACCGCGGGCTGGTGATCGACGCCTTCGTACGGGTGTCCCTCGTCGGCATCGAGATCGCCAAGGTGGACGCGCGCGTCGTCGTGGCCAGCGTCGACACGTATCTGCGCTTCGCCGAGGCATGCAACCGACTGGACCTCGAATCGGGCCGCAAGGCCCCCGCACAGCTGCCCGACGTGATGGAGCGCGTCACCGAGGGCGGCTCCAAGGGCAAGAGCAAGGGCGCTCTGAGCGGAGCCGTCGAAGCGTTCACGGAGTCCCTTCAGAAGGGCGGCCACGACGAGATCGAAAGCGGTGAACGGCCTCGGCGAGGCAAGGAGGAGCGGCGGGAGCGCGAGCGCGAGCCCGTCGAGCGCGGCTCGGAACGCCGTTCCTCGAGGGAGCGCGAGGAGTGAGCGATGTCGCTGTACGTGTACGCCATCACCGAGGCATCGCATCCCCTGCGACTCGACGACCTCAAGGGCGTCGGCGAGTCGCCCTCCGAGCTGCGTGTGGTGCACGGCGACTCGCTGTGCGCCGTCGTCAGTGAGGCCCCCGACGACCTGTCCGTCGCACGCCGGGACATCGAGGCACATCACGCGGTGCAGGAGCGGCTGTGGTCCGAGGGCACCTCGCTGCCGCTGAGCTTCGGATTCGTCGCCCAGGACGAGGACGCCGTACGCGCCGTTCTGGAACAGGGCGCCGAGCAATACGCCCAGCGGCTGGCGGTGCTCACCGACCGCGTGGAGTTCAACGTCAAGGGCGTACAGGACGAGGATGCGTTGCTGCGGCAGATCGTCGAAGAGTCCCCGCGGATACGCGAGTTGAACGAGGCGACCCGCGAGGGCGGCGGAAGCTACGAGCAGCGGCTGGAACTCGGCCAGCTCGTGGCCCAGGAGGTGCAGAGCCGCCATGAGGCGCTCGCCGCGCAGATCGTCGCCGCCCTGCGACCGCTCGTGTACGCAGAGAGCCTGTCGCCGCCCTCCGAGCAGTACTTCGTCAACGCCTCGTTCCTCGTGGACCGCGAGAAGTCCGAGGCCTTCGCGGAGGCCGGCCGGGAGCTGGCCGAGCAGCTGCCCGAGGGAGTCGAGCTCCAGCTCCGCGGCCCGCTGCCGCCCTACAGCTTCGCGTGACGGCAGCCGACGGGCACAGGACCGTACGACACAAGGAGGCACCGTGGGACTGGTCTTGGAGATCCTGGCCCTCCCCCTCGCTCCTGTGCGGGGCGCGGCCTGGGTGCTGGACAAGATCGTGCTCGCGGCCGAGCAGGAGGCCTATGACCCTGCCCCGGTGCAGGCGGAGCTCGCCGACCTGGAGCGGGCGCGGACCGAGGGCCGTATCGACGAGGAGAAGTTCGCACAGCGCGAGCAGGAGCTGTTGCAGCGGCTGGAGGAGATCAGGATGTATCAGCTCCGGCAAGTGCAGCCATGACGGGGGAAAGCGGTCACCGGGCGAGGAGAACGGCATCATGAACAACGCCAAGATCGGAACTGCCCTGATCGGCGGCTACGTGCTGGGCCGCAGGAGGAAGGCCGGGGTCGCCCTGGGGCTCGCCCTGGCGATGGCCGCCAGGCGGGCCAAGGGAGGCGACCTCGCCAAGGCCCTCACTCCCGTGCTCGGCAACCTCAACCGGCAGGTCCGCACCGAGTTGACGAGCGCGAGCAAGGCCGCGGCGAGCTCCGTGCTGAGCGCCCAGGCCGACCATCTCGCCGACGCCCTGCACGAACGCACGCTCGGTCTCCAGGGAAAACGGGACGAGAGGGAACCGCGCGAGGAGCGCGAGGACGTCGAGCGGGACGAGGAGGAGTACGAGGAGCAGCCCGAGGACCGCGAAGACGTCGAACGGGACAAGGAGGAGGGCAGGACGCCCTCCGCGAAGGCGCGCGGCAGCGAGCGGGCGAGGAGGCCGGACGATGGCTGACGGCAACAGGGCCGAACGCGGCTCGCCGGCCGACACCGGAACCCTGAAGACCCCGGGCGCGAACCGGTTGGTGGAGGAGCTGGGCTCCTACGCCGAGGCCCGCCTGGAACGCGTCCTGACAGGCGTCGGACACAAGATGGGCGAGGCGGCGAACCGGCTCGGCTCCGCCCACATAGGTCCCGGCGGTCTCGTCCACGCCGTCGGCAAGGGCGGCAGGAAGCTCGGCGGGCAACTCGGCGCGCGGGTCGCGTCCCAGGCCAAGGAGACCGCCACGCACGCCAAGGACACCGTGGCGGAGAAGGTCAAGGACGTCGCCACGACCGGAAAGAAGCACGGGCCGCCGTCCGGCGGCGGACCCAAGAGCCTCACCATCATCGAGGACATCGACATCGGCGTTCCGGTGCGCGAGGCATACGACCAGTGGACGCAGTTCACGGAGTTCGGCCGGTTCACCAAGGGCGTGGTCGACGTCGAGCAGCAGGACGACACCACGACCCAGTGGCAGGTCAAGATCGCCAGGGCGAGCCGCACCTGGACCGGGACGATCACGGAGCAGGTGCCCGACGAGCGGATCGCCTGGACCTCCGAGGGGGCCAAGGGAACCACCAGGGGCGTGGTCACCTTCCATCCGCTGGCCGAGAACCTCACCAAGGTGCTGCTGGTCCTCGAGTACTTCCCCAAGGGCGTCATCGAGAAGGCCGGGAGCCTGGTGCGGGCCCAGGGCCGCCGTACCCGGCTCGATCTGAAGCTCTTCCGCAAGTTCGTGATGATGCGCGGCGAGGCCACGGGCGCCTGGCGCGGCGAGATCCGCGAGGGCGAAGTGGTCCGCGGCCCGGAGGAGGAGGCCGAGGAAGAGCGCCGTGAGGCCCGTGGGGAGGAGAGAGAGCGGCCCCGCGACAAGGAGGAGGACGAGCGGGACGAGGAGGAGTACGAGGAGCAGCCCGAGGACCGTTACGACGAGCGGGACGAGGACGAGGAGGAAGACGAGGAGGAGAACGAAGAGCCCGAAGACCGCTACGACGACGAAGCACCCGCCGACGAGAGCCCTCGGCGCCGCAGGTAGCCGAAGGCGCCGAGCCACTCTCAGGAACGAGGTCGAAGACGCCGTGACCGAGCCCCACTCCGCCGGCCCTTCCCCCGCGCGCACGCTCCAGCCGTACGGCCAGGCACAGGGCGCGAACCTTGCCGACATACTCGAGCGCGTGCTCGACAAGGGCATCGTCATCGTCGGCGACATCAAGATCGACCTGCTCGACATCGAACTGCTCACCATCCGGCTCCGCCTGCTGGTCGCCTCCGTGGACAAGGCCAAGGAGATCGGCATCGACTGGTGGGAGCGCGACCCGGCCCTGTCGTCCCGCGCCGACGGCGCGCGCGACCTCGAGGAGCAGAACGCCCGGCTGCGCGACGAGATCAAGCAGCTGCGCAAGCAGGTGGCCGAGTCGCAGGCGGAACTGCCCGAAGGCGCTTCGAGCAGCCGCCGCCGTCCTCACGACCGCGAGCGTGAGCGGGAGCGTGAGCGGGAGACCACGGCGGAGCCTCGGCGCAGGAACCGCAGAACCGCAGCGGACGACGACCGCCGGAGTTGATGCCATGGACGACCAGCTCAGCTACGCCTACGCCGTCGTACGGCCCGTCGCTGCCCTGGAGCGGGACGCACTCCCCGGCGTGCGCGGGGTCGCGGACGCGCCCGTCACGCTGGTTCACCACGGCGATGTGGCGGCAGCGGTCAGCCCGGTCCCACGGGCCGACTTCTCCGAGGCCGCCCTCAAGGCTCACCTGGAGGACCTGGACTGGCTGGAGAGCGTGGCCCGGGCCCACCACCACGTCGTCGAAACCCTGGGCGCTCACACCACGGTGCTGCCGCTCCGCCTGGCGACGGTGTACCTCGACGACGCCCGGGTCCGCGACATGCTCGGCGCACAGGAGAAGACCTTCACCGCGCTGCTGGACCGGCTCGCCGACCATGTCGAGTGGGGCGTGAAGGTCTACGCCGACGCCTCCCGTACAGCCGCTCGGCCGCAGGCGGCCACCCCGGCCGACGAACCCGCCTCCGGCCGCGCCTACCTGCAGCAACGCCGACGCCAGCAGCACGCACGCGAGGACGCCTGGTCGTCCGCCGCCCAGGCCGTCCGCCGCATCGAGGACCAGGTCTGGAACCTCGCCGTGGCACACGCCCGGCACCGGCCCCAGCAGGGCAGGCTGGCCGGCGGAACCGGGGAGAACGTCGCCAACGACGCCTATCTCGTCCCTCGCCGCCTCGCCGAGGAGTTCCGCGACCGGGTCCTGCACGCCGCCGAGGAATTCCCGGGCGTACGGGTGGAGGTCACCGGCCCGTGGGTGCCGTACTCGTTCGCCCAGGCGCCGGAACTCCAGGCCCCGGAGGGAGCGCAACAGCGGTGACCGCGTACGAGGACCCGCCCGATCCGCCGCTCGCCCAGCGCCAGGTGGCCCTGATCGACCTGCTCGACCGGCTGTTGAGCGGCGGCGCGGTGCTCACCGGCGACATCGTCCTGTCCATCGCGGACATCGACCTGGTCAGGATCTCGCTGCGCGCGGTGTTCGTCGCCGTGCACGAGCAGCAGTGGGAAGCCCTCGTTCCCTCAGCGCCCCTCCCCGGAGCGACCCTTGTCGGAGGCGACGACCGGCATGACGAACCCCGCTGACCGCCCGCACGCCGACCGCCTGGAGGAAGTCGCCGACGCCGCGCAGCGCGCCTTCGCACTCCTCCCCGCCCGACCGGACGAGGTGCCGCCCCTCGGCAACCAGGACCACCGATCGTCGGTCGCCCGCCGCCTCCGCACCGATCCGGAGACGGTGGAACGCGACCTGGTCAAGCTCGTCCTCACCATCGTCGAACTGCTCCGCCAGCTCATGGAACGCCAGGCCCTGCACCGCGTCGACCAGGGCGGCCTCACCGAGGAGCAGGAGGAACGACTGGGCCTGACCCTGATGATCCTCCACGACCGCATGACGGAACTCTGCCGCCGCTACGACCTCACGATGGACGACCTCAACCTCGACCTGGGCCCACTCGGTCCGCTTCTGCCACCCGCCTGAAATCCCGGCACACCCTGCGCAGCAACGCCGCCGCGTTGCTGTCGGGCTCAGCTGCTGACGAGCCCTTGCACGACGCGGCGGGCGCGGGCGACGCCGTCCTCTGCCCCCAGTGCCCGGCCGAGTCGACGGGCAGCCTCTGCGTGGGCCGCGTTGTCGGTGACGGCCCGCAGGCGTTCGGTGAGAGCCGAGACGGTGAGACGGCGGCTCGGCAGAGGCTCGGGGCCCGCACCGAGGCTGTGCACGCGGGCCGCCCAGTAGGTCTGGTCACCGAAGAAGGGGCAGACCAGGGAGGGGACCTGGGCCCGCAGTGCCGAGGCGGTGGTGCCCGCCCCACCATGGTGGACGACTGCGGCCATCCTCGGGAACAGCCAGTCGTGGGGGGCCTCGCCGACCACGAGCATGTCGCTTTCACTGGTGGCGGGGTCTCCGGCCAGCACGCCCCGCAGTCCTGCGCGCCGCAGTGCTGTCCGTACGAGGTGATCCGTGGCCTCGGGGTCGCTGGTTCTCATGCTGCCGAACCCCACGTACACGGGCGGGGTCCCGTTGTCCAGGAAGTCGAGAAGCCGCTCCGGCGGCTTCCACAGTGGCTGCTCGTGGTGCCAGAACCCTGTCACATGGACGTTCGGTCCCCAGTCGGCCGGCCGTGGCACGACCGTGGGACTGAACGCGCAGAGCACCGGGGCCTGCCGTGCCAGGCGCAGAAGGGCACGCATGGACAGAGCGGGAAGGCCTAGGTCGTTCCGGCGCCAGTCGTTGAGGAACTCACGGGACACGAGCCAGGCTCCCCGGTCGACCGCTTCGAAGCTGAGGCGGTTTCCCAGGGCTCCGAGGAACCGCGCGGCCGGCAGGAAGGGGTGCGGGAACATCCCTGTGGGCTGGCTCGGCTGGAAGTGGATGATCGCGTGCGGGACCCGCAGGTACTGGCTCAGGTGAAGGCCGAGAAAGCCGAACGTGGGAGCGAGCACAAGATCGGCGTCCTTGGCGCCGACCTGGGTCTCCGCAAGGATCCGGTTCATCAGCGGTCGAAGGATCCGGTTGATGCCGCGGATGAATGCGACCGGGTTGCTCCGACCGGCGAGCAGTTCCTGTCCCTCGGGCGATCCGATGATTTCGGCCGGGTCCGCCGACAGAGGGTGGAATTCCAACCCCGCCGCAGTGATCAGCTGTTGATAACGGCTGCTGGCGAGCACGCGCACTTCGTCGCCCTGACACGCCAGCCCTCGGCCCAGCGCGAGACACGGCTGGACGTCTCCGCGGGATCCTGCGGCGAAAATCACGAATTTTCTGCCCATGACCCTGTCCTTGTCCACGGAGAGCGGGTGCCTACGTGACTTCCTTCATCACCGTGGGCCAGATGGCGTGCAGTTCGCGCTCCCAGTAGGGCCAGGAATGCGTCCCGGGGCTGTAGAGGTGCGTTGTCACCGTGACGCCCACCGAGCGAAGCGACCGCGCAAACCTGGTAACCGACTCCGGAAGGAACTTCTCACCCACCGCGGCCGTCACAAGCTCGTCGATCGACCGGTTCCCGTCCATGGGCCCGATGTCCCCATCGCCGGTGGAGAGATGGACCTTCGTTCCCCTGAAGGCGCGTGGCATGGCGGCGGGGTTGTGGGCCTGCCAGACGTCGGCGTTCACCACGGGGTCGCCCCAGACGTCGCGGAGGTCGATGCCGTCCCGCCAGGAGCCGAGGCCGAGTACCGCGCACACCGCCGGGTCGTTGAGGTCGACGTAGGAGCTCATGGAGGCCACGTAGCGGAACATTCCTTGATGGTGTGCCGCGTAGTTGAGCGCTCCGAAGCCGCCCATGGACAGGCCGATGACAGCCCGGGCGGAAGAGGCGCGAAATTCCCTCTCCATGAGCCGCACCAGCTCGGCGGTGTGGAAGGTCTCCCAGAGGAGCCCGCCGGCGCGCCAATCGCTGTAGTAGCCGGCTTTCCCTCCGTCGGGCATCACGATCAGTACGTCGGAATGGCTGGTCAGGTCCTCGACATCCGTCTCACGTGTCCAGGAGGTGTAATCGTCGTTCCCGCCATGGAGCAGGTACACCACGGGGAACCTGCTTTCCCTGTTGCTGCGCCAGTTCCGGGGGAGGATGACCCGAACGGGGATGAAGTCCCCCATGGCCGGTGAGCTGACCGTGATGTCCAGTGTGCGCTCGTCGAGTTTCCTGACCTTCGTGATCTGGGCATCGGTGCCGACCGAACGGGCCAGGGTGTGTGCGCCGCGGGCGGCCGAAGCCGGCCCGGCGCCACAGAGCAGTGGAAGAAGCAGCAAGCAGGCGAGCAGCGAGCCGCGGGCAGGTCGCGCCCGGCCGGCGAAGGCGGAGGATTCAGCACGCACAGGAACAGACAGTGACAATTCGGAACGTCAAGTGCCAACAACCACACCGATCCGATTACAAAAAGATCAGACGACCGCAGCACGACAGCGGCAACATCCCCGCATGGCGGTATCGGTGTCGTTCTTTTCGTGGCGGTGGACACCGCTGCCCGGATGCTTCTCTGACCTGCGTTTGCCATCCGACGGCTGGTGGGTGGCCTGCCTTTGCGGTTGCGTCAGTGGCGGTACGACCGCTTGCTGGAGACAGTCGCAAAACGATCGAGAACAGGGACAGGGAGTCACGATGCAGTCTTCTCCGAAGATGTCCGAAGCGGTTGTCGCGGGTGCTGACGCAGCGGACCTCGCATCGCTCCCTGTGCCGGGCCATTTCCCTGCGGCTACCGTGCGGGACAGCGATGTCGACCTCTTCAAGGGCATGGAGGACAAAGACGTCCGCAAGTCCCTGTTCGTCGACCAGGTGCCCATGCCGGAACTGGCGCCCGACGAGGCCCTGGTCGCGGTGATGGCGAGTTCGATCAACTACAACACCGTGTGGTCGGCGATGTTCGAACCGCTTCCGACCTTCCGGTTCCTGAAGCAGATGGGGAAAAGGGGCGGTTGGGAGGCACGCCATGACCTCCCCTACCACATCGTGGGGTCCGACGCCTCGGGCGTCATCGTTCGGACGGGATTGTCCGTGCGCAGGTGGAAAGTCGGTGACCACGTCGTGGTCTCCCCCGCGTATGTCGATGAACAGGAGCCCGACACTCATCGGGACGGCATGCTCGGCGAAGGCCAGAAGGCATGGGGATTCGAGACCAACTTCGGCGGGCTGGCGCACTACGCCGTCGTACGGGCCAGCCAGCTTCTTCCCAAACCCGCGGCGCTGACGTGGGAGGAAGCGGCGGTCAACCCCCTGTGTGCGAGTACCGCCTACCGCATGCTGGTCAGCGACCGCGGCGCTCGGATGAAGCAAGGTGACGTCGTGCTCGTATGGGGCGCGACCGGCGGCCTGGGGGCCTACGCCGTCCAACTCGTCCTCAACGGTGGCGGAATTCCGGTGGGCGTGGTCAATTCCGAAGCCAAGGCCGAAGCCCTCAGATCCCTTGGGTGCGAAGCCGTCATCAATCGCGCGGAGCTCGAGGAGGGGGATCCGACGCTGCTGGAGCGACCCGACGGATGGAAGAGGATGGGACGGGTCATTCGCTCCCTCGTCGGAGAAGACCCGCACATCGTGTTCGAACACGTCGGCAGGAAGACGTTCGCCGCGTCGGTCTTCCTCGCCCGGCGCGGAGGCACTGTCGTGACCTGCGGATCCAGCACGGGCTACGAGCACCTCTACGACAACCGGTACCTGTGGATGCGCCTCAAGCGGATCATCGGGAGCCACGGCGCCAACCTGCATGAGCAGTTCGAGGTCAACCGGCTCATCACACTGGGACACCTGGTACCGGCTCTGTCGAAGACGTACACGCTGGACGAAGTCGGCGAGGCAGCCCGCAGTGTCCAGACCAACCAGCACATCGGCAAGGTGGGCGTGCTGTGCCTCGCACCCGGGCCCGGCCTGGGAGTCACCGATCCGCAGGCACGCGCCCGGATCGGCGAGCGACGGTTGAACATCTTCCGCGTGTGAACGCCGCACTACAGGGAATGCGGCGGCGTCCGGTCGTGGGGTTCGGATGCTGCGGCGTCGGGGTCGTGCCACTGGAGAGCCCTGGAGAGGTGCCGGGCGATGGTGGCGACGTGGGGAGGATCGATGAGGGACAGGTGGTCGCCCTCGACGGGGACGATCTCGAGGGACGGGCACAGGGGCGCCCAGCCGAGGTCGGCCTCCGACCGCAGGTAGCGCGGGTCGAGGGCCGTCGTGAGCGGCTGGGTCTGTCGGGCGCGGTAGAGCACGACATGGCCGTCGTAGGGGCGGGGCACGTAACGCTCACCGACGCGTGCATCGACGTACGACGTGCGCTGGTGCTCCATGATCCCGGGGCTCATGTCGAGGCCGGCCTCGGCCACAAGGCGCATGATCACATCGATCTGCCGGTCCTCGGGGGTGGCCACGAGTTCGTCCCAGGGCAGCTCCAGGCGATGCCCGTACGTCTTCTCGATGTACTCGGCGAACCGTGCGAAGCGTTCGAGCAGGAGGCCCTGTGAGTCCAGGTCCGGAAGGGCGGCGGGCAGGATGGTGTCGATCAGTCCGAGGAAGGTGACACTTTGGCCACCTTCTTCGAGTTGGCGGGCCGTCTCGTAGGCCAGGCAGCCACCGAAGGACCAGCCGAGGAGCTGATACGGCCCCTCCGGCTGGATGTCCCGGATCAGGGTGAGGTAGTGGGCGGCCTTGTCCTCCATCGAGGCGACCGCGTCCAGCCGCTCCATCCCGTACACGGCCTGGTCGGCCGGCAGGAGCTGGCTGAGGGGCAGGTAGACCGATGTGGGGCCGCCCGCGGGGTGGAAGGTGAACAGCGGAAGCCGCCGGGAGCCGGCCCGCGGCGGACGAAGGACGGTGACCGCGGACTCGCCCTGCGGGTTCACCATGGGCCGGATCAGTTCCGCGATGGCGGAAACCGTGCGCTGGTCGAGTACCGCCTCGGCCGTGAGGGCCGGCTCGGCATCGCCCAGGCGGCCGCGGACGGCATCGACGAGCGCCTCCGCTGCCCGCTGATCACCACCGTCAGCGACGAAGTCGACGCGGACATCGGCGGGACGGTGCCCCAGAACTTCCGCCCAGACACCGGCCACCAGGCGCTCGGCAGCATCGCGCGGCTGGATCGAGTTGGGCAGGTCGGGGGCGGGAGGCTGTGCCGCTGCCGGTAGGAAGCCGGTTTCGGATGGACTCCGTGAGGCAGCCGTGTCCGTTGTGCCCGGTTTCAGCCCGAGACTCTCCAGTACGGTGTCGCCGACCTGCCGCAGCGTCGCACCGCGCAGCATGAAGTTCACGGGAAGGTCGACGGCGAAGTCCTGCCGGGCCGCGTTGCGGATCCGCACCGTCATCAGCGAGTCGAGGCCCAGGTGGATCAGGGGGACCGCGTCGTCGAGGTCCCGCACACCGAATCCCATGATGGCCGCGGTGCGTTTGACCAGGCGCTCGTACACCTTGTCCGCGGCGGCGTCCCCGAGGGCCTCGATCCCGGGGGGGCCGGCCCAGTCGTCCGCCTGGGAGCCGGCCGCCCGCAGGCTGTCCGCGAAGTAGGGGATGTCCGACAGGCCCGGGAAGGCCTCCAGCACCCGCAGGGCATCGAGATGGACGACGCCGGTGTGCGCCCGGTTGTGCACGACCAGCACCTGCAGAGCGTCCAGTCCCTCGGGCGGCGTGATCGGGTCGAGGGCCAGAGCCGGATTGGCTGGCGCGGCACCGGCTTCGCTCCAGGGTCCCCAAGCGATCGAGGCGGCGGGCAGGCCCTCCGCTCTGCGCCGGTGCGCCAACGCGTCCAGCCAGGCGTTGGCGGCGGCGTAGGCGGCCTGGCCGGGAGAGCCCAGAAGTGCCGCGGCGGAGCTGTAGGACACCCACCAGTCGATCTGGTGGGTCGCGGTGGCGGCTTCGAGGTGGAGCGCGCCGAGAACCTTGGGCCGCAGCACGGTGTCGATGTCGGAGGCCTCGAGGTCCGTGATCATGCGGTCGTGGAGGACTCCGGCGCAGTGGGCGACACCGCGCAGCACGTGCCCCTCGCCGAGGGCGGCCTGCACCAAGAGCGGTGCGACTTCAGGGTCGGCGATGTCTCCTTGCACGACCTCGACGGATGTGCCGTGAGCGGCCTGGAACTGGGCGATGACCGACTGGGTCTCGGGTCCGGGGGGCCGTCTTCCGTTGAGGACCAGGCGGCCGGCTCCCCGTTCGGCAAGCCGACGGGCGGTGGCCAGGCCGAGTCCGGTCAGGCCGCCGGTGATCAGGTAGGCGCCGTCACGGCGGACGAACGGTGCCTCGTACTGCTGCCCGGTCAGATCGGCGCGGGCCAGGCGGGCGACGAGGCGGGTGCCCGCTCTCCAGGCGACCTCGTCGTCGGCGCTGTCCCCGAGCAGTTCCGACGCGAGGTCGTCGACAGCGCCGGGCTGGGTGTCGATGTCGACCAGACTGGCCCTCAGGGCGGGCTGCTCGAGGGCCAGTACGCGGACGAGACCGCGCAGGCACGCCGCGCCCGGCTCGCCGGGTTCTCCGAGTGCCATGGCCTGCGCCTGCACGGTGACCAGCCAGAGCCGGGGAATGTGCTGTCCGGGCGGGCTGGAGGCAAGGCGTCGTGCAAGGCGTGCGGCTGCCTGCAATGCCTCGGCGTCCTCGCGGGAGGCGGCGGGCCGGGTCAGCAGCAGGACGACGGCACCAGGAGTGTCCTGTGCGGCGTCCTTCAGCCAGTTGTCGAGCAGCTGGTCGGTGTCCGTGGTCCAGGATGCGGCGGTCACCCGGACCTTCTTCGCCTCAAGAGCCGCGCTCAGGGCGGCGGGCAGGCTGCCTGCGCTGCTGTCGGGCTCGTCGGTCAGCAACAGGACCCGGTCGAGCGGGCGCGGAACCGGCAGGGGGGCCTTCTGCCACTGGATGTCGTAGGTGAATGCTTCGAGGGGCTGGGGCACGTCGCGGCGCTCTGTGGGCCGTAGTTCCACTCCCTGTGCGGTGATCCGTGTCTGTGGCGCGCACGCCGCGATGTCCCAGTGGTGGCCGGTCCCGTCGGGGAAGCACTCGATTCGGTACGGGGCGTCCTCCACGGTGAGGCCGTGAAGCTGCAGGGATCGCAGGGCGGTCGGCACGGCCTCGGCGGCGTCGGGAGCCGTGTGGACGGTGTCGCTGCCGGGCTCCGCCGCGGGGGACTCGGCCGGCGCGTACAGCATCGCGGTGAGAAGTTCTTCGTGGTCCGGTGGTTGTGGTGAGGGCTCCTCGTGCGCGGCGGAGGTCCAGTCGGTGACTCTGACCGGTGGTGTGGCGCGCGTGTCGTCGTCGGAGCGCGCAGGGCCGGTGTGCACCCGTGCCGAGGCGTGGCAGCGCCAGGTGCCGTCGGCGCCGCGGGCGTTGATGGTGACGGCCGCGTGGGGGGTGGCGGGCTCCCAGACGATGGTGACGGGGGTGCTGCCGGCGAGCGGCAGCCACTGATGGATCGTCAGGTCCTCGATCCGCAGGTGGCCGATGTCGTCGTGCCCGTGGATGTCCCGGGCTGCCGCGATCATGAGGGCTGCGGAGGCGGGGAGGGTGAGGACCGAGCGGCCGTGCGGGCCTCGCCGTGAGCGCTGCGCCCGGTCGGTGCCGAGGTCCGCCTGCCAGAGGACGGCGCCCGTCCGGGGGTCGTCGGTCCGCAGGCCCAGCAGGGGGTGGCCCACGTGGGCGGCGGGACCCCGGCGGCTGATCCAGTAGCGTTCGTGGCGCCACGCGGGGGTGGGAAGTGGGGTCCGTCGGCCGTCGGGCCAGAGCTTTCGCTCGTCCACGGGCACGCCGGCCAGGTGTAGCCGGGCGAGAGCGGCACGCAGGTCGACAGCGTCGTCGCCGTTCTTGCGCAGAGTCCCGATCACCGCGACTTCGGGCGTGGACGCCGCCACCTGCAGTGTTTCACTCAGGGGGATGAGAGCGATGGGGTGGGGTGAGATCTCCAGGAAGAGGTCGTGTCCGTCGGCTGCGGCAGCGGCCACCGCCTGCTGGAGGCGTACGGGGCGCCTGACGTTGGCGCACCAGTACTCGGCGTCCGCGTGGACGCCGGCCCGGGGGTCGTCGAGCACGGTGCTGTACCAGGCCGCCTCCGGGGTGCGGGGATGCAGCGTTTCCAGAAGCTCGCGCAGCCTGGGTACGACCGGGTCGACCGCCGCGGAGTGTCCGGCACCGCCGACGTCGAGCAGGCGGGCGAGAGTGCCCTGTTCGGTCAGCTCCTCGACCAGGCGCCGCACCGCTTGTGCCGGTCCCGCGACGGTGCATCTGCGGGGCGAGGAGTGAACGGCGACCTCGACACCGGGGAATCGCGCAAGGACCTCCGCTCGCTCCGTCTCGGGCAGTTCGACGGCGCCCATCGCACCGGCGCGTTCGGCGTCGATGGCGGCGAGTTCCGCCGAGCGGTGGAGGATGATGTGCAGGCCCTCGGAGTCCTCGAGGGCTCCCGCGACGACGGCTGCGCCGACTTCCCCCATCGAGTGGCCGATGACGGCGGCCGGTTGTACTCCGTAGGCGCGCAGGGTGCGGGCCAGAGCGAGTTGCACACCGAAGAGCAGGGGCTGGGTGTGGTCGACGCCGGTGTCGGGCTCGGTTCGGGCGAGCATGTCCCGCAGGGAGATGCCCGCGTGCACGGTGTAGACCGGGTCCAGCTCGTCGACAGCGGCGGCGAACAGTGGGTCGTGCCGGAGCAGGTGCTGTCCCATGCCCTGCCATTGGGAGCCGTACCCGGAGAAGACGAAGACCGGGTGGCGCGTGCCGGACGACCGCGCCGCGGGGTTGTCGGCGCAGGGGGCGACGACGCCGGGGACTTCCTCATCGCGTGCGAGGGCCGCCAGTCGGTCGGTCGCCTCCTGGTGGGTGCGCGCCACGACGGCGGCGCACGCCGGTCCTCTGCGGTGGCGGGCGAGGGTATGGGCGATGTCGGCCAGTACGGGTGCGTCCTCCGCTGCCGTCCATCGGGCCAGGCCGGCAGCCACGTCGGCGATGCGGCCCCTGCTCCGGGCGGAGACGACGAGGACGTACGGGATGTCCGCGCCGGAGTCGCGGCCATGGGCGGGCTGCCGGGATGTGGGGGTGCCCGGGGATGGCGTGGGTGCCTGTTCGAGGATGACGTGCGCGTTGGTGCCGCCGAAACCGAAGGCGGATACGCCGGCCCGGGCGGGGCCGTCGTCCCGGTTCGGCCAGGGGGTGGGCTGCGTGACGATGCGCAGCCGCAGCCTGGTGAAGTCGATGTGCGGGTTGGGTTCCCGGAAGTGCAGGCTCGGAGGGATCCGGCCGTGGTGGAGCGCGAGCACGGTCTTGATGAGGCCGACGATGCCGGCGGCGCCTTCCAGGTGGCCCAGGTTGCTCTTGACGGATCCGATGAGGAGCGGCTGGTCGGCTGGTCGGCCGCTGCCGAGGACGGCACCGAGGGCGCCTGCCTCCATGGGATCTCCCAGGAGGGTGCCGGTTCCGTGTGTCTCGACGTAGTCGATGTCGGCGGCCCCGGCCTGCGCATCGCTGAGCGCGCTGCGCAGGAGGGTCTCCTGGGCCTTGGGGTTCGGGGCCATCAGGCCGGCGGAGCGGCCGTCCGAGTTGACCGCTGTTCCCTTGATGACGGCGAGGATCCTGTCGCCGTCGCGTTGGGCGTCGGCGAGCCGTTTCAGTACGACGACGCCGCAGCCCTCGCCCCGGGTGATGCCGTCGGCTGCCGCGTCGAAGGGTTTGCAGCGTCCGTCCGCCGCGAGCGCGCCGGCCTGTTGGAAGGAGGCGGTAACGGCCGGCGAGAGCAGAACGTTGACTCCTGCCGCGAGTGCGGTGTCGCATTCGCCGTTGCGCAGGCTGCGGCATGCCTGGTGCACGGCCACCAGGGAGGACGAGCAGGCCGTGTCGATGGTCATGCTCGGGCCGTGCAGGTCGAACAGGTAGGACAGGCGGTTCGCGGCGATGCTTCCCGCGGCACCCGTGCTGGTCCAAGGGGTGAGCAAGGCGGGGTCCGCGGTGGTGAGATGGCCGTACTCGAGGGAGCTGAGGCCCACGAAGACCCCGGTGTTGCTGCCCTGGAGCACGTGGGCGGGCGTTCCCGCGTGGTCGAGGGACTCGCAGGCGACTTCCAGCAGGAGACGCTGCTGCGGGTCCATGACCTCGGCTTCGCGCGGGGTGATGCCGAAGTGGTCCGCGTCGAAAGCCTCGATGTCCTCGAGGAACGCACCCCATCGGGTGGTGCGTTCGAGGAGTGCGGCGCCGCCGGGGCCGGCGGAGAAGTCCCGCCAGCGTCTGCCGGGGACGCGGCCCACGACGTCCGCGGCGGCCAGCAGACGCTTCCAGAAGTTGTCCGGTCCGTTGATCGTGCCGGGAAGGCGGCAACCGATGCCGATGACGGCGATGGCGTGGGGGGCCGCACAGGCGTCGCCGCTGTCGCCGCCGGTCTCGGCGCGGACCGCGACGGGGCGGGACTCGGTCGGCTCCGCTGCCCCAGCCCAGGTCCCCGGCTCACGGGGCTGGGTGGTGGCCAGGGCAGCGGCGAGTCGCTCGATGGTCGGGTTCTCCCACAGCAGCGTCGTCGGCAACGACCGGTCCAGCAGCCGTTCCAGATGCCCGGTCAGGGCGACGGCGTCACGGGAGGTCAGGCCGTACTCGGCCAAGGGGCGGGCCTCGTCGACGTCCGCGGCGGGGATGCCGCAGACTTCCGTGACGAGCCGGCGCAGCATCGCACGCATCTGCGTGGCCTGAGCCGGAGTGCGCCCGGATACGGCGGCAGCTTCCGCGCCCGGCCCCGTCTGACCCTCCGGGTGAGCCGTCATACGCTGCCGGTCCTTTCCTGGGCGTGCGTGTCCGCCGTCCAGGCACCCGCCATGTATCGCTCGCGGCATGCGGTGCGGGCGACCTTTCCGCTGGTGGTGTGCGGGACGGTGCCCGGCGCGGCCAGGACGAAGTCGTGGACGGAGACGCCGTGCCCGGTGGCTACCGCCGCGCGTACGGAACGTGTCACCTCGTCGATGAGAGGGCCGGGGTCCGTGACGTCGGGGCGGTGCTCGGCGACGGCGACGAGGCGCTCCCCGTCGCCGGTGTCCACGGCGAACGCGGCGACGTGGTGGGGCCGGATGGCCGGGTGCGCGTCCTGGACCGTCTCTTCGATGTCGTGCGGGTAGTGGTTCGTCCCGTCGATGATCACCAGGTCCTTGAGGCGTCCGGTGACGTAGAGCTGTTTGCCGTGCCACATGCCGAGGTCCCCGGTGCGCAGCCAGTGATTCGCCGGGTCGCTCGGGTCGTCGCCGTGCACAGTGGCGCGGAAGGTGGCTTCACTCTGCTCGGAACGACCCCAGTAGCCGCGCCCGATGTTGGGACCGCGAAGCCAGATCTCTCCGACCCGGCCGTCTTCCTGGAGTTGGCTCGTGACAGGGTCGACGATCGCGAGCTCCTGGCCGACCGGGCGGCCGCAAGCCACGAGTTCGGCCACGGCCGCGCCGTCGGCCGGCTCCGCGACGCGGGCGACCCCCAGCCCGAGGGCGTCCCGGTCGAAGGAGGTGACGGTCGGTTCCTCTCCCGCCGGAGAAGCGCTGACGAACACGGTCGCCTCCGCCAGCCCGTACGACGGCCGCAGGATGGTCCGAACCATGCCGACAGGCGCGAAGGCTGTCTGGAACCGCTCCAGCGTCCGGGCCCTGACGGGTTCGCTGCCGTTGACCATGGCGGTGACGGATCCCAGCGCCAGCTCCGTGCGTTCCTCGCCCTGGACGCGCCGGACGCAGTAGTCGTAGGCGAAGTTCGGTGCGGCGGTGAGGGCTCCGGGGTGCCGGGTCAGAAGGCGCAGCCAGCGCACCGGCTGCTGGATGAAGGCCAGAGGGTCCATGAGTACGGAAGGGACGCATCCGACGATCGGCATGGCGACCGCCAGCACCAGGCCCATGTCGTGGTAGAGCGGCAACCATCCCACGGTGCAGTTGCGGCCTGTGCGGAGTTCGTAGGCCTCCAGCGCCTGGCGTGCGTTGGCACAGACGCCTGCATGCGTGATCTCCACGCCGGACGGGGTGCGTGTCGACCCTGAGGTGTACTGCAGGTAAGCCGTGTCCTCGGGACGGGGATGCCGCGGCCGGCCTGTCTCATCTGCATGCGCCGCCGTCTCCCGTAGTTGACGTTCGGTGATGACCCGCAGGCCGGAGGAGAGGCCGCGCGTGGCGCAGAATTCCGTGAAGAAGGCCCGCTGGCCTTCGGTGGTGACCGCGAACATCGTGGCGGCGTCCCGGAGCACGGCCACGAGCTTGTCCTCGTGGCCGGGCAGGGACGGAGGGAACAGCGGGACGGCGACACAGCCCGCGCACGCGGCGGCAAGGAAAGCGACGACGTAGTCCAGGCTCTGCGGTGCGACGACGGCCACTCTCTCGCCCACCGCCCCGGCGTGGCGCAGGCCGGCTGCGGCCAGGCGTACCCGGCCCTCGAGCTGCCTCCACGTCAGCGTGCGAGCGACTCCCCCCATGTCGGTGCTGTAATCAACGAAGGTGAAAGCAGTTTCATCGGGTTGGGCAGCCGCTGCATTGGCCAGACAGTGGCTGAGTGTATCCGTCATTGGTGATGACACCGAGTCACCGACCTTCATTCAAATGGGGAAGCAGCAGGCAACAGCGAAACACGGTGCCGTCCTCCACCTCCGGTGACACGCCGACAGCGGAGCGCGGACCAGGTACTTCGCGATTAGGCATGGCTTACAGTGCGGCGCCGCCCATAGCCCAATATCGCGCTGCCGCAGATGCGCGCAGAACTGGGCTTGGCCGAAACGGACTTGAAGTGGGTGGCGGCCGTCTATCCGCTGGCACTCGCAAGCTTCCTGCTGCTGGGCGGTCATCCGACCGATGCCAAGGGCCGGCGCTGGTCGCTGTCGACTGATCTCACCGTGTTCACTGCCGGGTCCGCGTGCTGCGCCTGTCGCGCTGGCCTGCCTTTCGCTCGCGGCCATCATCCATGCCCTGATCGAAGGGCCCACGTATGGATTCACAAAACCGAGAGTCGTCGTCGCCGGCGCTGTTGCCGCGACCGGAGCAATGGGCGTCTCAATTGCGGTGACATACCACCCGAGTCCGGCTCTGCGGACGCTGTTCGGTAAACATCCCTTCACCGGGGGACTCATCGCCCAGCTGCTGTGGGGGCTGGGAGTAAGCGGCGTGTATTTCTACACCGCCCAGTTCAGGCAGCCTGCGCGGCGGTCTCGCCGACCTGCTGCCCGGGCTGGTGACCGTCGGCGTGGGATCCGCCCTCGCTCTCCCCCTGACGACCCGGGCCCTGGAATCGTCACCCGGTCATATCTCCGGGTTCGCGGCGGGTCTGTTCAGCGCCACTCGCGAACTGTCCTGACGGGAGCGGGAGCTCCCGTCGCCGTGTGGGCGCTGCGCCGCCATGTGTGCGGCCGGGAGGGCTGCTGCCGGCCCAGGGGTACCTCGGCCGGCCGACGGGGCTGAGCCCGGCCGCTGTCACAGCCGGGCAATCACCCGAACGAGTGCCTCGCTCACCTCAGTGCGAGTGCCCGCTAGGAGCAGGGGCCGCGTTCTTGACCGCAAGAGGCAGCAGCTTCTTCCCGGTCGGCCCGATTTGTATAGAAGTATCCATCTGCGGACACACCCCACAGTCGAAGCAGGGCGTCCACCGGCAGTCCTCGACCTCCGTCTCGTCGAGGGCGTCCTGCCAGTCCTCCCACAGCCAGTCCTTGTCCAGCCCCGAATCCAGGTGGTCCCAGGGCAGGACCTCCTCGTAGGTGCGCTCGCGCGTGGTGTACCAGTCGACGTCGACGCCGAAGGGGGCCAGCGCCTTCTCCGCGCAGTTCATCCAGCGGTCGTAGGAGAAGTGCTCGCGCCAGCCGTCGAAGCGGCCGCCGTCGTCGTAGACCGCGCGGATGATCGCGCCCACCCGCCGGTCACCCCGCGACAGCAGGCCCTCGACGATGCCGGGCTTGCCGTCGTGGTAGCGGAAGCCGATGGAGCGGCCGTACTTCTTGTCGCCGCGGATCTTGTCGCGGAGCTTCTCCAGGCGGGTGTCGGTCTCCTCCGCGGACAGCTGCGGCGCCCACTGGAACGGGGTGTGGGGCTTCGGGACGAACCCGCCGATCGAGACCGTGCAGCGGATGTCGTTCGAGCGGGAGACCTCGCGGCCCTTCGCGATCACCTTCGTCGCCATGTCGGCGATCTGCAGCACGTCCTCGTCGGTCTCGGTCGGCAGACCGCACATGAAGTACAGCTTCACCTGGCGCCAGCCGTTGCCGTACGCCGTGGCGACGGTCCGGATGAGGTCTTCTTCCGAGACCATCTTGTTGATGACCTTGCGGATGCGTTCCGAGCCGCCCTCCGGGGCGAAGGTCAGACCGGAGCGGCGGCCGTTGCGGGTCAGCTCGTTCGCCAGGTCGATGTTGAAGGCGTCCACGCGGGTCGACGGGAGGGACAGGCCGATCTTGTCCTCCTCGTAGCGGTCGGCAAGGCCCTTGGCGATGTCGCCGATCTCGCTGTGGTCCGCGGAGGACAGCGACAGCAGGCCGACCTCCTCGAAGCCGGTCGCCTTCAGGCCCTTGTCGACCATCTCGCCGATGCCCGTGATGGAGCGCTCGCGCACCGGGCGGGTGATCATGCCGGCCTGGCAGAAGCGGCAGCCACGCGTGCAGCCGCGGAAGATCTCCACCGACATCCGCTCGTGGACCGTCTCGGCCAGCGGGACGAGGGGCTGCTTGGGGTACGGCCACTCGTCGAGGTCCATCACGGTGTGCTTGGACACGCGCCACGGGACACCCGACTTGTTCGGTACGACGCGGGCGATCCGGCCGTCGGGGAGGTATTCGACGTCGTAGAAACCGGGGACGTACACCCCGCCGGTCTTCGCCAGCCGGAACAGCAGCTCCTCGCGGCCTCCCGGGCGGCCCTCGGCCTTCCAGGCGCGGACGAGCTCGGTGACCTCCAGGACGGCCTGCTCGCCGTCGCCGATCACCGCACAGTCGATGAAGTCGGCGATCGGCTCGGGGTTGAAGGCCGCGTGGCCGCCGGCCATGACGATCGGGTCGTCGACGGTGCGGTCCTTCGCCTCCAGCGGGATGCCGGCGAGGTCCAGGGCGGTGAGCATGTTCGTGTAGCCCAGCTCCGTGGAGAAGCTGATGCCGAGCACGTCGAAGGCCTTCACCGGCCGGTGACTGTCCACGGTGAACTGCGGGACGCCGTGCTCCCGCATCAGCGCCTCGAGGTCCGGCCACACGCTGTAGGTCCGCTCGGCGAGGACGCCCTCGCGCTCGTTGAGGACCTCGTAGAGGATCATGACGCCCTGGTTGGGCAGACCGACCTCGTACGCGTCCGGGTACATGAGCGCCCAGCGGACATCACAGGCGTCCCAGTCCTTGACGGTGGAGTTGAGCTCTCCACCGACGTACTGGATCGGCTTCTGCACATGCGGGAGCAGGGCTTCGAGCTGCGGGAAAACCGACTCGACAGACATCGTGGGACTTTCGTGAGCTGACAGGGGTGACCATCAAGCGTAACGCGGCCGGGCCCCTCGCCCGTACGCTCAGACCCCCGCCCCGCCCTTCATCCGCTCCCACGCTCCCGGCAGCTCCTCCTCCACCGCCGTGGCCCGCTGCTCCTCCCTGCCGTACAGCACGCCGTACGTGAACGAGCTCTCCCCGGCAGCGTGTGCCTGGTCGGCGAGCTCCTTGAGGGCCTCCCGGCTCATCACGCTGTCCTGGTGCTCCCCGAGCAGGCCCTGCAGCTCCTTCATGGACGAGACCAGCAGGGACGCCGGCCGGCCGAGTGCAGGGACCGCCGCCTCCGCCGCGTACCGGGCCCGCTTGGCCTTCTTGCGGGCCTCGTGCAGCGCCAGGTCGCGATCGTGCCCGGGAGGTGTGGCGAGGCCCTGCTCGACCAGCCCCGACACCGCGTCGAAGGCCTCGTGCACGGCGTCGGCGACCACCTTCGACGGCTTTCCGGCCGCCCCCTTGCGCAGCGGCGGGTCGGTGATCAGGGCGTCCAGCGTGGCCAGCAGCGCCAGATACCGCGGGCCGTCGAGGACGTCGATGATCCGCCGCCGGGAGTCTCCGCGCCGGGACTGCGACCAGCTGTGCAGCCGCTCGCGCACCGGTGCGGTGACCAGGGCGGGCTGCAGTTCCCCGAGGATGGCGGTGAGCCGCTCGGCGAGCACCTCCTGGTCACGGCCGGCGCCCAGCTCGCCCGCGAGCCACTTCAGTTCCTCGCCGACGGGGTCGGTGACGGTACGGTCGAGGACTTTCCGGTACGTCCTGAAGGTGCTGCGCATCCGCCGGGTGGCGACCCGCATGCGGTGCACCGAGTCCTCCACGTCCCGGCGTACGGCCGGATCGAGCTCGACGATGGCGTCCCGCTGGGCCCGCAGATACGCCAGGACATGGTCACCGGCGGTGACGGGCGCGGTGCGGTCCGCCGTCCGGCGCTTCTTCTTCCCGCCGGTCTCCTCCAGGGCCCGGGCCAGCTTCGACGCCGACCGGGAGGGCCGCACGCCGGCCTTGCGGAGCCGCTTGTCGACCTTGTCGAGGAACGCCGGGTCACCCCCGTCGGCGAGCTCGACCTCGATCTCGGTCCACTCCGCTGCGCCGCCGCGTGCGGTGAGCCGTTCGGCTCGTACGGCGTCCACGCTGACCTCGGCGAGCAGTCGTCCGTCGGCGTCCACGAGATGGCGTACGTCCCGGGCCGACCGCAACCGCACCAGCGGCTCCAGCTCTGCGTCGCGTACCCGGGAGCGGACGAGCCCGGCCAGGGCGGAGGGCACCTGGTCGGAGAGCGGCGCCTGGATCTCGTCCCGTACATCGGCCGCGACCGGGAACTTCAGATGCCAGCCGGCGTCCGAGCCGCCGGTGCGGCGGCGCAGGGTGATCGAGGACGCGGCCAGGCGCTGGTCGGCGGTGTCGTAGTAGGTGGCGTCCAGTTCGGCGAGGCCCTTGTCGATGACGGCCGCCACCCCGGCGACACCGGTCAGGTCGGGCAGCCCGCTGTCGTCGGACTCGTACTTGCGCTCGATCTCACGCTTCGTATCCGCCATGACCTGAATCTAGTGGGAGTCGGGGTCTGACGGCAGAGCAAGCACCGGGTTAATACGGG
The DNA here is from genome assembly GCF_052245645.1 of Streptomyces sp. KR55. Taxonomy (NCBI): domain Bacteria; kingdom Bacillati; phylum Actinomycetota; class Actinomycetes; order Kitasatosporales; family Streptomycetaceae; genus Streptomyces; species Streptomyces sp. KR55. The sequence continues at coordinate 24,630 of NZ_JBQQCE010000011.1, forward strand.
AGAAACGTCACGCGGACAACGGGCGTTGTATCCGGATCGACTGCAGCAGTCCCACCGCCACCCACACCGCGAACATCGACGAACCGCCGTACGACACGAACGGCAGGGGCAGACCGGTCACCGGCATGATGCCGAGCGTCATGCCGATGTTCTCGAAGGACTGGAAGGCGAACCAGGCCACGATCCCGGCGGCGACGGTGGTGCCGTACAACTCGGTGGAGTCGAGGGCGATCCGGCATGCCCGCCACAGCACCACGCCGAGCAGCAGGATGATGAGCCCGCCGCCGAGGAAGCCCAGTTCCTCGCCGGCGACGGTGAAGACGAAGTCGGTCTGCTGTTCCGGCACGAACTGTCCGGTCGTCTGCGAGCCCTGGAACAGGCCCGACCCGGTCAGCCCGCCCGAACCGATCGCGATGCGCGCCTGGTTGGTGTTGTAGCCGACGCCCGCGGGGTCGAGGTCCGGGTTGGCGAAGGCCGCGAAGCGGTTGATCTGGTAGTCGTCGAGGATGTGCAGCTGCCAGACGGCGATCGCACCGATCGTGCCCGCGCCCAGCAGCCCGAACACCCACCGGTTGGATGCGCCGGACGCGAGCAGGACGCCCAGCACGATCACGGCCATGACCATGACGGACCCGAGGTCGGGCATCAGCATCACGATCAGCATCGGCACGGTGGCCAGGCCCAGTGCCTGGACGACCGTGCGGTGGTCGGGGTGCTGCCGGTCGCCCGCGTCCACCCGGGCCGCCAGCAGCATCGCCATGCCGAGGATGATCGTGACCTTCACGAACTCCGACGGCTGGAGCGAGAAGCCGCCGCCGATCTGGATCCATGAGTGGGCGCCGTTGACCGTGGTGCCCAGCGGGGTGAGCACCAGCAGCACCAGGAAGACCGACGCGCCGTACAGGATCGGCACGGCGGTGCGCAGTGTCCGGTGGCCGAGCCAGACCGTGCCGATCATCAGCGCGAAGCCGATGCCGGTGTTCAGCAGGTGCCGGATCAGGAAGTAGTACGGGTCGCCCTGGTTGATCTCGGTGCGGTTGCGGGTCGCCGAGTACACCAGGACCGAGCCGATCAGCGACAGCGCGATCGCGGCCAGCAGTATCGGCCAGTCGAGCCGCCGGGCCAGCGAGTCACGGGCGAACAGCCGTGTCCAGCCGGCCCGTTCGGGCCCGTATCCGGAGACCTGAAAGCTGTTCGCGCCCGTCATGTGAGCATCCTCCGGCGTCCCCTGCGGCCCTGCCGCCTGCGCGTGTCGCGATTGCCCGTGGTCGGCGTCTGCACGGTGGCCGCGGTCTGCACCTCACCGTCGGCGTCCTCGGGCGCCTTCTGGCTGGCCTGCTGTTCCTTCGCCGGATCCTCGGAGATCTTCGGCGCGGTGATCGAGCCGTCCGTGTGGATCTTCGGCAGGGCCTTCTGCGGGGTGGGCAGCAGGGCGTTCTTCTTGTTGATGGTGCCGTCGTCGGAGACGCCATACAGCGCGTCGTAGATGTTGCGCACGGCCGGGCCCGAGGCGCCGGAACCCGTACCACCCTGGGAGATCGTCATGACGATCGCGTAGTCGTCGGTGTACGTGGCGAACCACGAGGTCGTCTGCTTGCCGTAGACCTCCGCGGTACCGGTCTTGGCGTGCATCGGGATCTTGTCCTGCGGCCAGCCGACATCCGCGAACCGCCAGGCGGCGGTACCGCGGGTGGCGACGCCCTCGAGTGCCTTGTCCATCTGCGCGAGCGTCTGCCGGGTGACCGGCAGCCTGCCGTGCGACTCGGGCTCGATCTGCGAGACCTGCTTGCCGTCGGCACTGACGACGGCCTTGCCGACGGTCGGGTCGTACAGGGTGCCACCGTTGGCGATGGCCGCGTAGACCGTGGCCATCTGAATCGGCGTCACAAGGGTGTCACCCTGGCCGATCGAGTAGTTGATCTCGTCACCGGCGCGCATCTTGTTGCCCTCGAGGCAGTTCTCGTAGGCGATCTGCTCGACGTAGTCGCCGTCCTTCTTGCCCGTCTTGCACCAGGCGTCCTTGTTGGCCTCCCAGTACTGCTGCTTCCACTGGCGGTCGGGGACCCGGCCGGTGACCTCGTTGGGCAGGTCGATACCGGTCTCCTTGCCGAGGCCGAACTGGTGGGCGGCCCTGTAGAACCAGTCCTTCGGCTTGCCCTTGGGGTTGATGCCGCCGTCCTTCTTCCACTCGCTGTGGGCGAGCTGGTAGTAGACAGTGTCGCAGGAGACCTCGAGGGCGCGGCCGAGGTCGATCGGGCCGTGGTTCTGGGACTCGAAGTTCTTGAAGACCTGGCCGCCGACCGAGTACGCGCTGGAGCAGTTGTAGCGGCCGTCGAAGGCGTAGCCGGCCTGGACGGCGGCCGCGGTGGAGACCACCTTGAAGATCGAGCCGGGTGCGGCCTGACCCTGTATGGCCCGGTTGAGCAGCGGGTAGTTGGACTTCTTCCCGGTGAGGTTCGCGTAGTCCTTGGCGGAGATGCCGCCGACCCAGGCGTTGGGGTCGTACGTCGGGTTGGAGGCCATGGCGACGATGCGGCCGGTCTTCGCCTCCATCACCACGACGGCGCCGGAGTCGGCCTTGTACCGCTCGTTGGTGTTGCGGTCCCACTCCTTGCGGGCGGCCTTCATCGCCTCGTTCAGCTCGTACTCGGCGACCCGCTGCACGCGTGCATCGATACTGGTGACCAGGTTGGAGCCGGGCTCGGCGGCGTCGGACTCGGCCTGCCCGATGACCCGGCCGAGGTTGTCGACCTCGTAGCGGGTGACGCCGGCCTTGCCGCGCAACTCCTTGTCGTACTGCCGCTCCAGGCCCGACCGGCCGACCTGGTCGGAGCGCAGATACGGCGATTCGCTGTCCTTGGCCTGCTGGATCTCGTCGTCGGTGACCGGGGAGAGGTAGCCGAGCACCTGGGCGGTGTTGGCCTCGCCGGGGCTCGGGTAGCGGCGTACGGCCTGCGGTTCGGCGGTGATGCCGGGGAAGTCCTCGGCGCGTTCACGGATCTGCAGGGCCTGGCGCGGGGTGGCCTCGTCGGTGATGGGGATCGGCTGGTACGGCGAGCCGTTCCAGCACGGCTGCGGCGTCTGCGCGTCGCACAGCCGCACCTTCGCCATGACCTCCTTGGGCTGCATGCCCAGCACACCGGCCAGCTTGGTGAGGACGCCCTGGCCGTCGTCCTTCATCTTCAGCAGTTCGGTACGGGAGGCGGAGACCACGAGCCGGGTCTCGTTGTCGGCGAGCGGCACGCCGCGCGCGTCCAGGATCGAGCCGCGTACAGCGGGCTGGACGACCTGCTGGACGTGGTTGCCGGACGCCTCCTTGGCGTAGGCCTCGCCCTCGCGGATCTGGAGGTACCACAGCCGGCCGCCGAGCGTGGCGAGGAGGGAGAGGACGAGAACCTGGATGACGATGAGCCGGGTCTGGACCCGTGGGGTCCGGCCGGTCTCGGGGATATTGGTCACTGCGGCTGCTCCCCCTCTCAGTGTGTGTACGAGTGATATACGACGAAGCTGTGAGCCCCGGCGGTCGCCGACTCCCCTGCGTTCACAGCCGCTTGACCCCCTTGATACGCCCGGCCCGGGCCACCCGCGACCGTGCCGCCTTCACCTTCAGCCCACCGAGGCCGCCGCGTTGGCTGCCGATGCGCAGGCCGGTGCCGGAGGAGAGCCAGCCGGAGGAGATGTCGGTCGCCTTGGACGCCGAGCCGGACTCCAGCGGGTCGTTCTCGGCGCGCCGGGCCAGCGCCATGATGCCGGGGACGACGAAGGGGGCCAGCAGCAGGTCGTACAGGGCCGCCGTGAACAGCAGGCTCGGCAGGCCGACATGGCGGGCGGCGGTGTCGCCGACGAGGGCGCCGACCCCGGCGTACAGCAGCGTGCTGCCGATCGCGGCGGCGACCACGACCGCCATCGGTGCGGTGGCCGACTTCACCTGGCCGTTCTCCGGCTTCACCAGGCCGGCCAGATAGCCGATGACGCACAGCACCAGCGCATAGCGGCCGGCGGCGTGGTCGGCGGGCGGGGCCAGATCGGCGAGGAGCCCGGCGCCGAAGCCGATGAGGGCGCCGCCGACATGGCCGTAGACCAGGGCGAGGCCCAGCACGGTGAGCAGCATCAGGTCGGGGACGGCACCCGGCAGATGGAGGCGGGCGAGGACGCTCACCTGGATCACCAGGGCGACGACGACCAGGGCGGAGGAGAGCAGGATCCTGTTGAAACGCATGAGTTCAGCTCCCCCTACTGGTCTTGCTCTTGCTGGGACTGCCCGTCGGTGGGCTCCTCGGCGTCTTCCGCGCCCGGGGTCACCGTCACCGTCACGGTGGGCGTCGGCGTGGGCCGGGGCTTGGCCGGGAGCACCGTGTCGCGCGGGTCCTTCTCGGGGGCCTGGACGACGACTCCGACGACGTCGAGCTTGGTGAAGCTGACGTACGGCGTGACGTACAGGGTGCGGGTCAGGTCGCCGCCGGAGGGATCGACGCGGTAGACGACGCCCACGGGCACCCCGGGCACGAACGGCTTGTCGGCCTGCGAGCCGAAGGTGACCAGGCGGTCACCCTTCTTGATCCGGGCCTTGCCGTTGAGGAGTTCGACGCGCAGCGGGCGGTCGCCCTGCCCGGAGGCGAAGCCGAGCTCGTCGCTGCCCTCCATCCGCGTGCCGACGGTGAAGTCGGGGTCGCTGGCGAGCAGGACGGTCGCGGTGTTCGGGCCGACGGTGGTCACCCGGCCGACCAGGCCGTCGCCGTTGAGGACGGTCATGTCGCGCTGGATGCCGTCGTTCGCGCCGACATCGATGGTGATGGTCCAGGAGAAGCCCTGCGCGGCTCCTATGGCGATGACTTCGGCGCCCTTGATGCCGTACTGGCCGGCGCCCGCGACCTTCAGCATCTTGTCGAGCTGCTGCAGCCGGCTGCGATTGCGGTCGTCGCTGCCGAGTCTGGCCTTGAGGGCCGCGTTCTCCCGCTCCAACTCGGCGAGCCGGTCGTGCCGCTCGCCGGAGTCGCGGATCGCGGCGATCGCGTTGCCCACCGGGTCGACCGCGGAGGACACCCCGTTCTCGATCGGGCCGAAGACCGTGGCCGCGGCCTGTCGGGCACCGTCGACCGGTGAATCCTCCCCGCCGCGGATGTCCACCGTGATCAGTGCGAACGCAATGGCGATCAGCAGCACCAGGAGCAGCCGGCTCTCTCGTGTGTCCCTCACGTGCGGCGGCCGTGCCCTTCCTCATAGGAATCCGGGAAATCGGGTGAGCCCGAAGGGAATCCCCAGGGAAACCCGCGGGCTGTTTTGTGGCAGCTTATGCCTCTATATCAACGATCCGCCGTACGAGAGGGAATCATCTCGTACGGCGGAGTCGAAGAGTTACGTCATCTGCGCGGCTGGGCGTCCAGGACCTGCTGGAGCGCCTCGAACTCCTCGACGCACTTGCCGGAACCGAGCGCCACGCTGTCCAGCGGGTCCTCGGCGATGTGGATCGGCATACCGGTCTCGTGGCGCAACCGCTCGTCCAGGCCGCGCAGCAGGGCACCCCCGCCGGTCAGCACGATTCCGCGGTCCATGATGTCGCCGGACAGCTCCGGCGGACACTTGTCGAGCGTCGTCTTCACCGCGTCCACGATCGCGTTGACGGGCTCCTCGATCGCCTTGCGTACTTCGGCGGCCGAGATGACGACGGTCTTGGGCAGTCCGGACACGAGGTCCCGGCCGCGGATTTCGGTGTGCTCGTCGGAGTCGAGTTCGTACGCCGAACCGATCGTGATCTTGATCTGCTCGGCCGTGCGCTCACCCAGCAGGAGCGAGTACTCCTTCTTGATGTGCTGGATGATCGCGTTGTCCAGCTCGTCGCCCGCGACGCGGATGGACTGGGCGGTGACGATACCGCCGAGGGAGATGACCGCGACCTCCGTGGTGCCGCCGCCGATGTCCACCACCATGTTGCCCGTGGCCTCGTGGACCGGCAGGCCGGAGCCGATGGCGGCGGCCATGGGCTCCTCGATGATGTGCACCTGGCGGGCGCCGGCCTGGGACGACGCCTCGATGACGGCACGGCGCTCGACGCCCGTGATGCCCGACGGCACACAGACGACGACCCGTGGACGAGCCAGATACCGCCGCTTGTGGATCTTCAGGATGAAGTAGCGGAGCATCCGCTCGGTGATCTCGAAGTCGGCGATCACGCCGTCCTTCAGTGGACGTACGGCAACGATGTTGCCCGGCGTGCGCCCGATCATCTTCTTGGCTTCGGCACCGACCGCGAGGATGCCACCGGTGTTGGTGTTGATCGCGACGACGGACGGCTCGTTGAGTACGATCCCGCGACCCCTGACGTACACCAGCGTGTTGGCGGTCCCGAGGTCGACAGCCATGTCACGGCCGATGAACGACATTGAGTTCCCCATCAGGATTCGTCTGGCCTTCCCACAGAGCTTTTGAGGGCTTTTCAGGTCGGCGAAGTGGGTTGCTGTGACGTGAAGGCTTCCATCGTAGACGCGCCTCCCCGCACACTGCGCGAGGGTCTTCGCCATTGTCGGCAGATGGCGTGTCGCCTCGCTTGTGGAGACGGGCCATCGGGGGCACTCGTTCCCCCGATCGGCACGGATATGCCGGAGGACGGCCGGAAGTGCGCGGCCGTCCCAGGTCAGGTGGTTGGGAAAGGTGACGGCCCATCAGAAGGACCCTCGGTGAATGCGTTCCGCTTCTACGGTGACCGGTCAGGCGCGACCGGGGAAGAAGATCTTCACCTCGCGTTCCGCGGACTCCTCGGAGTCGGAGGCGTGGATGAGGTTCTCACGGACGATCACGCCGTAGTCACCGCGGATGGAACCGGGCGCCGCGGCGATCGGGTCGGTCGGACCGGCCAGCGCGCGCAGGCCCTCGATGACCCGCTCGCCCTCGACGATCATCGCCACGACCGGGCCCGAGGCCATGAACTCCACCAATGGCTCGTAGAAGGGCTTGCCCTTGTGCTCGCCGTAGTGCTGCTCCAGCGTCTCCTGGTCCAGGGTGCGCAGCTCCAGCGCGGTGATCTGCCAGCCGGCCTTGCGCTCGATACGGCTGATGATCTCGCCGGTCAGGCCGCGACGGACGGCGTCGGGCTTGAGCAGGACGAGGGTCCGCTGGGTCACGACGGGCTCCTTCGAAGGAAAAGGTGTGCGGGGTGGAGATGAGGCTACAGGGCTGGTCCCGGCGCCTGTTACGCAGCGTCAGCCGAAGAGCCGGCCTGGGCCGCGAATCGTGCCTTGGCCTCGTCGATCTTCCTGCCGTAGTGCACCGACGCCCACCACAGCGCGGCGAACATCGCACCCATGAAGAACATGGTCGGGACGACGAAACCGGAGGCGATCAGACCGATCTGCAGGGCCCAGCCGAGGGCCACGCCGCCCGGCCGGGTGACCAGACCGCACAGCAGCAGACACAGGAACATCGCGATGCCGCTGACCGTCCAGACCGTCGACATCGACAGGTCGGGGTCCTTCATCGCGACCAACCCGGCGAAGCCGATGACGAAGAACTCGCCGATCAGGGTCGAAGCACAGAGCGTACGCACGAGAGTCAGCCCCTCCCCAGGAGCAGTCGGGCCTCGCCGACGGTGATGACGGAGCCGGTCACGAGCACGCCGCCGCCCGCGAACTCGCCCTCCTCCTCGGCCAGGGTGATCGCGGCCTCCAGCGCGTCCGGCAGCCGCGGCTCGACCTGGACGCGGTCCTCGCCGAACACCTCGACGGCGATCGCGGCCAGCTCGTCGGCGTCCATCGCGCGATGGCTGGAGTTCTGTGTGACGACGACCTCGGCGAAGACCGGCTCGAAGGCCTCCAGCAGCCCGCGTGCGTTCTTGTCGCCGCTCGCGCCCACGACCCCGATGAGCCGGCTGAACTGGAAGGCCTCCCCGATCGCCGTGGCGGCCGCGCGGGCCCCCGCCGGATTGTGCGCGGCGTCCAGCACGACGGTCGGCGATCGCCGGACGACCTCCAGCCGCCCCGGCGAGGCGACTGCCGCGAACGCCTTGCGCACCGTGTCGATGTCGAGGGGCTCGGCCCGCTGGGCGCCCACTCCGAAGAAGGCCTCGACGGCGGCGAGCGCGACGGCGGCGTTGTGCGCCTGGTGGGCACCGTGCAGCGGCAGATACACCTCGGTGTACTCACCGCCGAGCCCGCGCAGGGTGACGAGCTGCCCGCCGACGGCGACCTGCCGGTCCACCACCCCGAACTCGAGCCCCTCCCGCGCCACGGTCGCATCGACCTCGACGGCCTTCTTCAGCAGCACCTGCGCCGCGTCCACCGGCTGCTGCGCCATGATCACGGTCGAGCCGGGCTTCACGATCCCGGCCTTCTCGGCGGCGATCTCACCGGGCGTGGCACCGAGCCGGTCGGTGTGGTCGAGGTCGATGGGGGTGACGACGGCGACGTCCCCGTCGATGACGTTGGTGGCGTCCCAGCTGCCACCCATCCCGACCTCCACGACGGCCACATCGACGGGCGCGTCGGCGAAGGCGGCGTACGCCATGCCGGTCAGCACCTCGAAGAAGGACAGCCGGAACTCCTGCTGGGCGTCGACCATCTCGATGTACGGCTTGATGTCGTGGTACGTCTCGATGAACCGCTCGGCGGAGACCGGCGCCCCGTCGAGGCTGATCCGCTCGGTGACGGACTGCACGTGTGGGGACGTGTACCGCCCGGTACGCAGCTCGAAGGCGCCCAGCAGGGCCTCGATCATGCGGGCGGTGGAGGTCTTGCCGTTGGTGCCGGTGATGTGAATGGAGGGGTACGACCGCTGCGGCTCGCCCAGGACGTCCATCAGCGCGGAGATCCGGCTGACGGAGGGCTCCAGCTTGGTCTCGCCCCAGCGCGTGGCGAGCTCCGCCTCGACCTCCCGCAGCGCCTTGTCGACCTCGGGATCCTCCGGCCGCCCCGGCACATCGGCCTCCGGCGGCCCACCCTGCGTCCGCAGGGTCCGGCTACCGGCCTCGATCACGGCGAGATCGGGGTCACGCTCGGTCTCGGCGGCAATGATCTCGTCAAACGCCTCAACGGGATCGGGCTGCTCGCTACTGTCATCCGGGGGGAGCTCACTCACGAAGCCAGTCTACGTACCTCGCTGCGGGCGATCGTGCCGCCGTCGATCCGCGGGCAATCGTGCCTTAAGGGCCTGGGGGGGACCCCCAGGGCGGCACGGGTGGGCGCGGGCGGCACCCCATCAGCGCCGGGCTGCGCAACGCCCCCACCCAGCACCAGGCCCCCGGAACCAACCGGCTCCGGGGGCCTGCACCGACGTAAAACCACCACCTACGCCGAAGGCAACCGCTCCAGCTGCGCCTGAATCCGCGCAATATCCTCATCGGCCTTGGCCAGCCGCCCCCGAATCTTGTCCACGACATGATCCGGCGCCTTGGCCAGAAACGCCTCGTTCCCCAGCTTCGCCGTGGCCTGCGCCTTCTCCTTCTCCGCAGCGGCAAGATCCTTCGCCAGCCGCTTCCGCTCCGCGGCGACATCGATCGCCCCGGAGAGATCCAGCGCGACCTCAACCCCCGCCACCGGCAGCGTCGCGGTCGCCGCGAACCCCTCACCCTCCGGCTGGAGCCGCAGCAGCGACCGAATCGCAGCCTCGTGCGGAGCCAGCGCCGTACCGTCGAGCGACAGCCGTGCCGGCACCCGCTGCCCCGGCTGCAGCCCCTGGTCCGCCCGGAAGCGCCGCACCTCGGTGATGACGGACTGCAGCGTCTCGATCTCCCGCTCGGCGTCGGCGTCCCGGAACCCGCTGTCCGTGGGCCACTCGGCGATGACCACCGACTCCCCGCCGGTCAGCGTGGTCCACAGCGTCTCCGTCACGAACGGAACGACCGGGTGCAGCAGCCGCAGCATGACGTCCAGGACCTCACCCAGGACCCGCTTGCCGACCTCGGCCGCCTCGCCACCCGCCGCGAACGTCGTCTTGGACAGCTCGACGTACCAGTCGAACACCTCGTCCCACGCGAAGTGGAACAACGCGTCGGACAGCTTCGCGAACTGGTAGTCCTCGTAGTACGCGTCGACCTCGGCGACCACCGAGTTCAGTCGCGACAGAATCCACCGGTCCGTCGACGACATCTTCGACGCGTCCGGCAGCGGACCCTCCACCGTCGCGCCGTTCATCAGCGCGAAGCGCGTGGCGTTCCAGATCTTGTTGGCGAAGTTCCGGGACCCCTGGACCCAGTCCTCACCGATCGGGACGTCGACGCCGGGGTTGGCACCGCGCACGAGGGTGAACCGGAGCGCATCGCTGCCGTACTTGTCCATCCAGTCCAGCGGGTTGACGACGTTCCCGAAGGACTTCGACATCTTCTTGCCGTTCTGGTCACGGACCATGCCGTGCAGGGCGATGGTGTGGAACGGCGGGGTGCCGTCCATCGCGTACAGCCCGAACATCATCATGCGGGCGACCCAGAAGAAGAGGATGTCGTAGCCGGTGACCAGGACGGAGTTCGGGTAGAACTTCGCGAGGCTCTCGGTCTGCTCCGGCCAGCCGAGCGTGGAGAACGGCCACAGGCCGGACGAGAACCAGGTGTCGAGGACGTCGGAGTCCTGCCGCCAGCCCTCACCGCTCGGCGGCTCCTCGTCGGGACCGACACAGACGACCTCGCCATCGGGCCCGTACCAGACCGGAATCCGGTGTCCCCACCACAACTGCCGCGAGATGCACCAGTCGTGGAGGTTGTCGACCCAGTCGAAGTACCGCTTCTCCATCTCCTGCGGGTGGATGGTGACCTTGCCCTCGCGGACCGCGTCACCTGCGGCCTTGGCGAGCGGCCCGACCTTGACCCACCACTGCATGGAGAGCCTGGGCTCGATCGTGGTCTTGCAGCGCGAGCAGTGGCCGACGGAGTGGACGTACGGCCGCTTCTCGGCGACGATCCGGCCCTCGGCGCGCAGCGCGGCGACGATCGCGGAGCGGGCCTCGAGCCGGTCCAGGCCCTGGAAGGGGCCGTGGGCGGTGATGACGGCGTGCTCGTCCATGATCGTGACGGCCGGCAGGTCGTGCCGCTGGCCGATCTCGAAGTCGTTCGGGTCGTGTGCCGGGGTGACCTTGACGGCACCCGTGCCGAACTCGGGGTCGACGTGCTCGTCCGCGACGACCGGGATGGAACGGCCGGTCAGCGGCAGCTTGATGAGCTTGCCCACGAGGTGCCGGTACCGCTCGTCGTCGGGGTGGACGGCGACCGCCGTGTCACCGAGCATCGTCTCGGCACGGGTGGTGGCGACGACGATGGTGTCGTCCCCGTCCCCGTACTTCATGGAGACCAGCTCGCCGTCGTCGTCCTGGTACTCGACCTCGATGTCGGAAATGGCGGTGAGGCACCGGGGACACCAGTTGATGATGCGCTCGGCACGGTAGATCAGCTCGTCGTCGTAGAGCCGCTTGAAGATGGTCTGAACGGCCTTGGACAAGCCCTCGTCCATGGTGAACCGCTCACGCGACCACGCGACACCGTCGCCGAGGCGCCGCATCTGCCCGGAGATCTGCCCACCGGACTCGGCCTTCCACTGCCAGACCCGCTCGACGAAGGCCTCGCGTCCCAGGTCGTGCCGGGACTTGCCCTCCTTCGCGAGCTCCCGCTCGACGACGTTCTGCGTGGCGATACCGGCGTGGTCCATGCCGGGCTGCCACAGCGTCTCGTACCCCTGCATCCGCTTGCGGCGCGTGAGGGTGTCGATGAGGGTGTGCTCGAAGGCGTGCCCCAGGTGCAGGCTGCCCGTGACGTTCGGCGGCGGGATGACGACGGTGAACGGCGGCTTGTCGCTCTTCGCGTCCGCCTCGAAGTAACCCCGCTCCACCCAGCGCTCGTACAGCGTCCCCTCTACCTCGGCCGGCGCGTACTGGGTCGGCAGTTCGGTCGTGGGCGCTGGTGGCTGCTGCTGAGCGTTCTCGGTCACGGGCTCAGTTTAGGGGTGTCGCGGGCGTGTCCCGAAACTCGATTTCTCTGTAACGGTGCGACCCCCGATGCGATGCGTGCGCTGTGTCTGCGCCAGGATGTCAGGAACACATAAGCATCTGGAGGGGAACCCAGTAATGAGCTACAACCAGCCGGGCCCGTACGGCGGGCAGCCCCAGCAGCCCGGACCGTACGGCCAGCCGGGTCCGTACGGCCAGCAGCCGCAGGCTCCGCAGCCCGGCTACGGCTACCCTCAGCAGCCCGCCCCGCCGCAGCCCGGCTACGGCTACCCCCAGCAGCCCCCGCAGGGCGTCCCGCCCCAGCAGCCCCCGTACGGCCAGCAGCCTCCCTACGGCCAGGCCCCGTACGGCGCCCCGATGCCCCCGGCCCCGAGCGGCGGCAAGAAGAAGACGGGCCTCATCATCGGCGCGGTGGCGGTCGTGGCGGCGATCGGCGTCGGAGCGTACTTCGTGATCGGCGGAGGCGGCGGCGCAGGCGGCCTGGAGGACGACGGCCCGCACAAGCTGACGACGCCGGCGACGGCGCTCACCGAGTACAAGCGGGTCGGCGAGGGCAACCAGGTCAGCGACTCCGACACCGCGGAGGACATGGAGAAGAGCGGCGTCAAGAGCGGTACGGCCGTCGTCGGGCAGTGGTCGACCGCCGACTTCAGCAACTACGACCCGCAGGACCCCTCCACCATTCCCGACCAGTCCGAGCTGCTGACCGCCAAGGGCTTCACCATGGTGGGCGGTTACGGCGAGATCGCCGACCCCCAGACCACCCTGGACAAGTTCTTCGCCTCCATCCAGAAGGAGGTCAAGGAGTCCTCCTCAGGTGACTCGAACACCATGCAGAACGCGGAGCTGGTCGGCGAGCCGGAGGAGGTCGAGATCGACGGCGCGGTCGCCAAGTGCCAGTCGACCAAGAGCACCAACGCGCTCACCAAGAAGGAGTCGACCGACTGGTTCTGCGCCTGGGCCGACTACAGCACGGTCGCCATGGTCTCGCCCGGCGACAACAACGGCACGGGTGTCGGCAAGGACACCGCGATCGACATCACCACCAAGCTGCGCGAGCAGGTCCGCGTCAAGGCCTGACACCAGCTCAACGCCGAAGGGGCCCCGGTCGGTTGACCGGGGCCCCTTCGCTTGTCTGCTCTGCTGCTGCGGCGTTACGCCGACTTCTGCTCGCCCGTCCCCCGCCCCCGCGCATCCCGCGGGATCAGGGTCGGGTTGACGTTGGAGTGGACGACGTCCGCCGTGATGACGACCCTCGCGACGTCCTTCCGCGAGGGCACCTCGTACATCACGGACATGAGGACTTCCTCCATGATGGCGCGCAGGCCTCGCGCGCCGGTCTGGCGGAGGATGGCCTGGTCGGCGATGGCCTCCAGGGCCTCGCGTTCGAAGTCCAGTTCCACGCCGTCGAGTTCGAAGAGGCGTTGGTACTGCTTCACCAGGGCGTTGCGCGGCTCGACCAGGATCTTGAGCAGGGCCTCACGGTCGAGGTTGTGGACGGAGGTGATGACGGGGAGGCGGCCGATGAACTCGGGGATCATGCCGAACTTGACCAGGTCCTCCGGCATGACGTCCTCGAACTGGTCCTTGGCCTCCAGTTCCCGCTTCGAGCGGATCGTCGCGCCGAAGCCGATGCCCTTCGCGCCCGCCCGGGACTCGATGATCTTCTCCAGACCGGCGAAGGCGCCGCCCACGATGAACAGGACGTTCGTCGTGTCGATCTGGATGAACTCCTGGTGGGGGTGCTTGCGGCCGCCCTGGGGCGGGACCGAGGCCGTGGTGCCCTCGAGGATCTTCAGGAGCGCCTGCTGAACTCCCTCGCCGCTCACATCCCTGGTGATCGACGGGTTTTCGCTCTTTCGGGCCACCTTGTCGATCTCGTCGATGTAGATGATGCCCGTCTCGGCCTTCTTGACGTCGTAGTCCGCCGCCTGGATCAGCTTCAGCAGAATGTTCTCGACGTCCTCGCCGACATAGCCGGCCTCCGTCAGCGCCGTGGCGTCGGCGATCGCGAACGGGACGTTCAGCATGCGGGCCAGGGTCTGGGCGAGGAGGGTCTTGCCGGAGCCCGTGGGGCCCAGCAGCAGGATGTTGGACTTCGCCAGCTCGATGGCGTCGTCGCGGCCCTGGGCGCCGCCGTTCTCACCGGCCTGGACACGCTTGTAGTGGTTGTACACCGCGACGGAGAGGGCCTTCTTGGCGGGCTCCTGGCCGACGACGTACCCCTCGAGGAACTCGTAGATCTCGCGCGGCTTCGGCAGCTCCTCCCAGCGCACCTCGCTGGTCTCCGCGAGCTCTTCCTCGATGATCTCGTTGCAGAGATCGATGCACTCGTCGCAGATGTACACACCGGGGCCTGCGATGAGCTTCTTGACCTGCTTCTGGCTCTTGCCGCAGAACGAGCACTTGAGCAGATCGCCGCCGTCACCGATGCGTGCCACGGTGTGCTTCCCCTTCGCCTGGGAGACGCCTGGACGCGATGAGTCCAGCGGCTCCTGGTGCTGCCTTATGTCCGACGGTACCTTGCCGAGCCCCCCGTTCGGGCCCCCCTTGGCACGGTTCACTTTGACGTGCACCTTGCGATGCACGGTGACACAGCGCGCCAAGGGGCGGCAGACGATACAGGATCCGCGTCAGCGGACCGACTCGTTGTTCATCTTGCGCGTGGAGATGATCTGGTCGATCAGACCGTACGCCAGCGCGTCCTCGGCGGTGAGGATCTTGTCGCGCTCGATGTCCTCACGGATCTTGTCGATCGACTGGGTGGAGTGCTTGGCCAGCATCTCCTCCAGCTGCGAGCGCATCCGCAGGATCTCGTTCGCGGCGATCTCCAGGTCGGACACCTGGCCACGGCCGGTCTCGCTGTACGGCTGGTGGATCAGCACACGCGCGTTCGGCAGCGCCATGCGCTTGCCGGGCGTGCCGGCGGCCAGCAGGACGGCGGCGGCGGAGGCCGCCTGGCCCATGCAGACCGTCTGGATGTCCGGCTTCACGAACTGCATCGTGTCGTAGATCGCCGTCAGCGCGGTGAAGGAGCCGCCGGGGCTGTTGATGTAGACCGAGATGTCCCGGTCGGGGTCCATCGACTCAAGGCACAGCAGCTGCGCCATGACGTCGTTGGCGGAGGCGTCGTCGATCTGGACGCCCAGGAAGATCACGCGCTCCTCGAAGAGCTTCGCGTACGGGTCGTACTCGCGAATGCCCTGGGAGGTGCGCTCGACAAAGCGCGGGATGACATAGCGGGACTCGGCCGCAGGGCCGGTGTACTCGGCACGCGTACGGTCGTAGAGGCCGCTGCCGGGGAAGTCGTTCACGGTGTCTCCTGAAGGGGGGCTGGAGCGGTGGCTGGGGGCTGGAAGGGACGCGGGGGCCTTGCGGGCCCGAGCGGCCCTTAGGAGCCGCCTCCGGTGCCGCCGCCGCCCGGCATGTGGGCCGCCGTTGCGATCACGTCGTCGATGAGGCCGTACTCCTTGGCCTCATGGGCGTCGAACCAGCGGTCGCGGTCCGAGTCGCGGGTGATCTGCTCGACCGACTGGCCGGTGTGCAGGGCCGTGAGCTCGGCCATGCGCTTCTTGGTGTGCAGCAGCCGCTCGGCGTGGATCTTGATGTCCGAGGCCGAGCCGGCCAGGCCGGCGGACGGCTGGTGGATCAGGATCTCGGCATTGGGCAGGGCGAAGCGCTTGCCGGGAGTGCCCGCGCTGAGCAGGAACTGCCCCATCGAGGCCGCGAGACCCATGGCGATCGTCACCACGTCGTTCTTGATGAACTGCATCGTGTCGTAGATCGCCATACCGGCCGTGATCGATCCGCCGGGGCTGTTGATGTAGAGGTTGATGTCCTTGTCCGGGTCCGCGGCAAGGAGCAGCAGCTGTGCGGTGATCTTGTTCGCGATGTCGTCGTCGACCGGCTGGCCGAGGAAGATGATTCGCTCGTTGAGCAGCCGGTTGTAGACCTGGTCGCCGAGGCCACCACCGATGGAAGGCTCGCCGGCGGCGGAGGGCATCAGATTCGTCACGTAATCCACCTGCTCGTCTTACGACGGCGCCGGGCCGTCTCACGTTTCCCTGCGGGGCTGGAGCCGCGGAGACTCCCCTCCCCTCGTATTCATGGACCCTAACGCGCGGGTCCCTTCGGGGAATCCCGCGAAGGGGGGTGTTCGCCGGGGGCGTAGCGCCGTGGTGACTCCGTGGTGGGCGGCTGCGGGCCCGTCGTGGCCGTTCGCGCCCACCCGGCGGAGCCGCATATCGACACCGCCCCGCGCCCTTGAAGGGGCACTGTCCACCGTACGACGAAGGGGCCCGGGGCGCGTGATGCTCCCCAGGCCCCTCGTACGACGTTCAGGCGCCGTGGGCTCAGCCCTCGGTCTTCTCCTCGGCCTCGGCCTCGGCCGTGCCCTCGACCGTCTCGGTGGCGGCCTCGGCCTCGTCCTCGTCCTCCAGGTCCACGATCTCGCCGTTCGTGTCCTTGACGGTCGCGGCCTCGACGACGACGGCCAGGGCCTTGCCGCGGGCGACCTCGCCGACCAGGAGCGGGACCTGGCCCTGCTCGACGACGGCCTGCGCGAACTGGTCGGGGGACATGCCGGAGGAGGCCGCGCGCCGCATGAGGTGCTCGGTGAGCTCCTCCTGGTTGACGTTGAGCTTCTCCTGCTTGACGAGCTCGTCGAGCACGAACTGGGTCTTGATGCCCTTGACCGCGGCCTCGCGGGTCTCGGTCTCGAACTCCTCGGCGGTCTTGCCCTGGAGCTCCAGGTACTTGTCGAGGGTCAGACCCATCTGGGCGAGCTGGTGGTGCTCGAGGTTGTGCTTACGGGTGTTGACCTCGTCCTCGAGCAGCTTCTCGGGGACGGGGACCTCGACCAGCTCGAGCAGCTTCTCCAGGACGCGCTCCTGGGCCTGCGTGGCCTGGTCGAACTGCTTCATGTTCTCCAGGCGCTTGCGGCTGTCGGCCTTCAGCTCCTCGAGGGTGTCGAACTCGGAGGCGAGCTGAGCGAAGTCGTCGTCCAGCTCGGGCAGCTCGCGCGCGGCGACCTGGCTGACCTTGACGGTGACCTCGGCCTCCTGGCCGGCCGCGGAGCCGCCCTTGAGCTCGGAGGTGAAGGTGGCCTCGCCACCGGCCTCCAGGCCCTTCACGGCGTCGTCGATGCCGTCGAGCAGCTCGCCGGAGCCGATGGTGTACGAGACACCCTCGGCGACGCCGTCCTCGAGGACCTCGCCGCCGACCTTGGCCTCCAGGTCGATCGTGACGACGTCGCCGTCCTCGGCGGCGCGCTCGACCGGGGAGGTGGAGGCGAAGCGCTCACGCAGCTCCTCGACCGCCTTGTCGACGTCCTCCTCGCTGACCTCGACGGCGTCGACCTCGACCTCGATGCCGGAGTAGTCCGGGATCTCGATGGCCGGGCGGATGTCGACCTCGGCGGTGAAGTTCAGCGTCTCGCCGTCCTTCAGCTCGGTGATGTCGACCTCGGGCTGGCCCAGCACGTCGATCTCGGCCTCGTTGACCGCCTCCGTGTAGAACTTCGGAAGCGCGTCGTTGACGGCCTCCTCCAGCACGGCGCCACGGCCGAACCGCTGGTCGATGACCCGGGCCGGGATCTTGCCCTTGCGGAAGCCCTTCACCGTGACCTGCTGGTTGATCTTCTTGTACGCCGCGTCGAGGCTGTCCTTGAGCTCCTCGAAGGGCACCTCGACAGTGAGCCGAACCCGGGTCGGGTTCAGGTTCTCCACGGCGCTCTTCACGGTTCGGTCTCCTTGTGGCTGACTTCTCGGGTTCTGCCGGGACCCGACGGGTCCGGCGGATGTGGCCGCCCGGAGGACTATCAGTGATGAGACACACGGGCGTGCAGCTTGCATAGTAACGGCAGCGGCTACACGACCCAAAAGGCGATCACGCAAAGTGATCGGATGGGTGGTCGGGGTGGCGGGATTTGAACCCACGGCCTTCCGCTCCCAAAGCGGACGCGCTACCAAGCTGCGCCACACCCCGTCTGGTGCGACACGTAGGGTACATGCCCGCAGGCAGCGCGGCCGCCGCATTTCCCGAGCACCGGTGCGGTGTCGGCGTCCCTACGGATGGGGTGTGCGGTGAGGGGGGCCGACCCGCTACGATGCCTGCAGTGCCGCGGTCGGCTGACCTGCGGCGCGTTGTGTGCGGGCGTAGCTCAATGGTAGAGCCCCAGTCTTCCAAACTGGCTACGCGGGTTCGATTCCCGTCGCCCGCTCTGCATGGCGAAGGGCCCGGTTCCTCGGAACCGGGCCCTTCGTGTTCCACAGGTCGCGTACGTCCGCTCTTGATCAGCGCCGAGGCCGGCCGGTCAGAACTGGATCTCGTTGATGGTCTGGGCTATCGAGTCCAGGAAGCGCTGAATGTCGTCGGCCATGCCGGTCGAGGCGAGGAAGAAGCCGAAGAGGACCGCAACGATCGCGGGGCCCGCCTTGATGTTCCCTGCCCTGATCATCACCACCAGGATGATCGCCAATAGCAGCACCACTGACAGCGAAATGGCCACAACTGATCACACCCTCGGTCGGTCCGCTCTCCCGGCCTGGGATGCAGACCGCGCACCCCCGGCAGAACCATCGTGCCACCAACACGGCCCTGGTATGCGGGCCGTGACGCATCGTCCGCCACACCCGTGTCGGACAAGTCCGGACCCGTCCGGGCGCGCACACACCCCTGTCGCAGCCGGCGACGCAATTCGACAGTCAACTGCGCAAGGAATTCGGCCGGTTCGTTTCCGTCTCCACACAACGCGTTCGCAGGGAATTCGATTTGTTGCGCATAAAGAGAGAGGAAGCGGACATTCCGTCATCCACCACGTCGACTCACTGTGTTGACCGTCACGTCGTCCGCCATGCCAACTCTGCGGAAACACGGGTAGGCGCGGAGGAAAAGCAGGAATGACGCCGAGGGTTTTACGGGAACCCGCAGACGACGCTAGGGTGCCTCAGATGTTTCGACAGCGCGACGCCTTCTTCGACAACGCAAAGTATCTGGCGATCGTCCTGGTGGCCGTGGCCCACGCATGGGAGCCGTTGAAGGGGGACAGCCGGACCCTGGAGGCCGCGTACATGGTCGTGTACGCGTTCCACATGCCGGCGTTCATCGTCATCTCGGGCTTCTTCTCCCGCAGTTTCGACATGCGCGCGGACCGGCTGCAGCGGCTCATCACCGGTGTCGTGGTGCCGTACATCGTCTTCGAGACCGCCTATTCGCTCGGCGAGCGCTACTTCGGCGACGACCCGGAACAGAAGATCAGTCTGCTCGACCCCTGGTATCTGACCTGGTTCCTGATCGCGCTGTTCATCTGGCGGTTGACCACCCCCGTCTGGAAGCTGGTGCGGTGGCCGCTCCCTCTCGCGCTCGGTATCGCCATGCTGGCGTCCGCCGCCCCGGGAATCGGCAACGACCTGGATCTGCAGCGGGTGTTGCAGTTCCTGCCGTTCTTCGTGCTGGGCCTGTGCATGAAGCCCGAGCACTTCCAGATGGTGCGCCGGCGTTCGGTGCGGATCCTGTCGGTGCCGGTGTTCGCGGCCGCGGGTGTCGTCGGCTGGTGGGCGGTGCCGCGGATGAACACCGGGTGGTTCTACCACCGGGACGCCGCGCAGGAGCTGGGCGCGCCCTGGTGGACCGGGCCGGTCATGGTGCTCGCGCTGTTCGGCTGCTCGCTGTTGCTGACGGCCTGCTTCTTCGCCTGGGTGCCGGGCCGGCAGATGTGGTTCACAGCGCTCGGCGCGGGCACGCTGTACGGCTATCTGCTGCACGGCTTCCTGGTCAAGGCCGGTGGGTACGGCGGCTGGTACGAGCACGCCTGGCTGCACCGGCCGTCCGGCGAGATCCTCGTGAGCGTCCTCGCGGCCGTCGCCGTCACGCTGCTGTGCACCAAGCCCGTCCAGCGGGTCTTCCGGTTCGCGATGGAGCCGAAGATGGAGTGGGCGTTCAAGCGGGACGCCGCGGACCTTGCGCGGGAGCGCGAACGGGCGCGGGAGAAGCAGCTCCAGAAGGCCGACGCCTAGTCAGTCGTCCGGCAGGCCGAGGAGTGTGCGCATGCGGGCGTACTTCTCGGTCAGTCGGGTGCGGGTGGGCTCGTCGAGGCGTGCGAGGCGGGCCGGGTCCGCGTTGTGGGCCAGGTCCGCCTCCTTGACCAGGAGTGCGCCCGGCGTGGCGAGGATGCGGGCGGCGTACACCTCCGGTGGCTCCCCCGCGCGTTTGGTGACCGCACGCACCACGTCCTTCGTACGGCGGCTCAGCGCGGCCTCGTGCAGCCACTGCTCGGACAGGGCCTCGTCCTCGACGGCGTCGTGCAGCCAGGCCGCCGCGATCTGCTCCTCGTCACCGCCGCGGGCACGGACGCCGTCGGCGACAGCGGCGAGGTGTTCGGCGTAGGGGCGGCCGGCCTTGTCCGTCTGCCCCTGGTGGGCGGCGCGGGCGACGGCCTCCACTTCGGCCAGGGTGAGGTGCGGGTGCTCGGTCACTCGTCGAGTGTCTCAGCGGGCGGCCGCCGCCAGGGCCGTCGGGCCCTCACGGCAGATCAGCAGGAGGGCGCGGTCGTCGTTGACGTCCTTCGCCACCGCCTCGATGAGGTGCCAGGCAGCGCCGTGGAAGCCGCCGGCGACATAGCGGTCGGCCTCGCCGGTGAGGCGGTCGAGGCCCTCGACGATGTCGCGGTCGGACGTTTCCACCAGACCGTCCGTGAACAGCATCAGCACGTCGCCGGGCCGCAGCGAGCCCTTCACCGAGTCGAACTGGGCGCCTTCGTACACACCCAGCAGCGGCCCCTCCGCCGCCTTCTCCTCCCAGCGTCCGCTGCCCGCGTTGAGCTGGAGGCCCGGCGGATGGCCCGCGGAGTACAGCTCGTAGTCGCCGGAGTCCAGGTCGAGGACCAGGTGGATCGAGGTCGCGAAGCCCTCGTCCCAGTCCTGGCGGAGGAGGTAGCCGTTCGCCGCCGGGAGGAAGGCGTGCGGCGGCAGCGAGCCGAGCAGACCGCCGAAGGCACCCGACAGCAGCAGGGCGCGCGAGCCGGCGTCCATGCCCTTGCCGGAGACGTCGGTGAGGACAACCTCCAGGGTGCGGCCGCCGTTCGTGCGGGCCGCGACCACGAAGTCGCCGGAGAAGGACTGGCCGCCCGCCGGCCGCAGCGCCATCTCCCGGTGCCACCCCTGCGGCAGCTTCGGCAGCTTGCTCTGCACCCGGATCCGCTCGCGCAGGTCGAACAGCATGGTGCCGCCGCGCCGCCAGGGCACGCCGACCCGGCTGCGGAACTGCGCGATCAGCAGCCCGAAGAAACCGCACGCGGCCACCACCAGGACCACGCCCGGGGTCACGCGCGAGGGCCCCTCCGTGTACGGGCCCAGCTGTATCGACTCCACGATCAGCGCCGTGGCCGCCGCCGCATACAGGCCGAGCAGGCTCGCCGGGCGCAGCAGCAGACCGCCCGCGACGATCGGCAGGACCAGCGCGGCCGGGGAGCACCACACCGAGTTGGCGAGCGTGGTGATCGTGATCAGCGGGACGGTGAGCAGCAGTCCGGCCAGCGCGATCCAGTCCGAACCGTCGCCGCGGAAGTAGTCGACGGCGCTTCTGCGCACGCCGACGCGGGCCCGGTGCCACCTCATCCTCAACCGGGCCGGGAACGTATCGGCCGCCGCGCGCCGCTCTCGTCCTGCTGCCATTAGTTCGGGACCCTATCCATCGGACCAGCTGCTTGGCACGGGAGGTCCCACTTGTCCCCCGTCCGAGGCTCGACTTCACAGTGAACTCCACGGAAAGCCGCCGCGCCGCCGTCCGGGAGAAATTCCCTCGCCCGCCCCGCAGTGCCCTGGTAGGCATGGGCTCATGGCGACAGACTTCGCGACAGGCCCGGCGGCAGAGCTACGGGTGCTGCGGCAGGACGAATGGGGCCTGTGGTACGACACCCTGATCCGCGCCTTCGGTGGCATGCCGGAGCCGGCCGAGGAGCGGGAGCTGTGGGACGCGCTCACCGAGTGCGACCGGTCCCTCGGCGCCTGGGAGGGCGACGCCTGCGTGGGGACGGCCGGGGCGTTCACGTTCCGGCTGAGCGTGCCCGGCGGGGCGTCGGTGCCGGCGGCGGGCGTCACGATGGTCAGTGTCGCCGCCACACACCGGCGGCGCGGGGTGCTGACGTCCATGATGCGGCGGCAGTTGGACGACGTCCGCTCCTGGGGCGAGCCGCTGGCGGTGCTCACCGCCTCCGAGCCGGCGATCTACGGCCGGTTCGGGTACGCCGCCGCGACGTTCGGACTCAGCGCCGAGATCGACACGAGTCGGGTACGGCTGTCGGTGCCGGCCGGCACCGATGACGTACGACTGCGGTACGCGGCGCCCGCGGACGTGCTCGACGCATGCGAGGCGGTCTACGCGCGGCTGGTGCCCCGGCGTCCCGGGATGCTCGCGCGGCAGCCGGGCTGGGAGCGGGTGGGGCTGCTCGATCCGGAGAGCGAGCGGGACGGGGCGTCGCCGCTGCAGTGCGTCGTCGCCGAACGGGACGGGGAGGTCACCGGGTACGCGCGCTTCCGAGTCAGGCTGGGATGGGGCGTGACCGGGCACAACGGCACGGTGGCGCTGGCGGATTCGGCCGCGCTCGACCCCATGACGGAGGCGGCGCTGTGGCGGTTCCTGTTCGGGATCGACCTGACGACGACGCTGACCGTGCGCGGGCGGCCGGTCGACGACGCGTGGCAGTACCTGGTGTCCGACATCCGGCGGTGCCAGCCACGGCTGCGGGACTCGCTCTACGCACGGCTGGTGGATGTCGGGGCCGCGCTGGAGGCGCGTACCTATCAGGCGCCGGTGGACGTGGTGTTCGAGGTGGCGGACGACTTCTGCCCCTGGAACGCCGGGCGTTGGCGGCTGACGGGGGATGCGAAGGGGGCGTCGTGTGTGCGTACGCCGGATGCGGCTGATCTCGCCTTGTCCGTACGGGAGTTGGCGGCGGCGTATCTCGGCGGGGTGAGCCTCGGGTCGCTGGCGGCGGCGGGGCGGGTGCGGGAGCTGCGGGCGGGGGCGCTGGCGGAGGCGTCGGTGGGGTTCGGGGGCGTGGTGGCGCCTTGGCTGCCGCACGGGTTCTGACGGTTCTGGTGGTCGTGGCCCGGGTGGCGGGTCAGTTTCGCTGGCAGGTCGGGCACCAGAAGAGGTTGCGGGCGGCGAGATCGGCGGTGCGGATCTCGCCGCCACAGATGTGGCAGGGCTGGTTGGCCCTGCGGTACACGTAGACCTCGCCTCCGTGGTCGTCCACGCGTGGCGGGCGGCCCATCGCCTCCGGGGTGTGCTCCGGGCGGACGGTGTCGATGCGGTTGGTGCGGACGCCGTCGCGCATCAGGGCGACGAGATCGTTCCAGATCGCGTCCCACTCGGTGGGGGTGATGTCCCTGCCCGGGCGGTACGGGTCCATGTGGTGCCGGAAGAGGACCTCGGCGCGGTAGACGTTGCCGACGCCGGCGATGACCTTCTGGTCCATGAGGAGGGCGGCGATCGTCGTACGGCTGCGGGAGATGCGGCGGTAGGCGGTGGCGGGGTCGGCGTGGTGGTCGGTGCGGAGGGGGTCCGGGCCCAGGCGGTCGTGTATCGCCTGCTTCTCGGTGTCCGTGATCAGGGCGCAGGTGGTGGGGCCGCGGAGGTCGACGTACGCGGTGGGGTTGGCGAGGCGGAGGCGGACGGTGTCCGTGGGTGGCGGTGCGGGAACGCCGGCGCCGACCTCACCCAGGGTCACCTTGCCGAAGAGGCCGAGGTGGATGTGGATCCAGTCGGTGTTCTCGGGGGCGGGGTCCCGGAAGCCGAGGAAGAGGTGTTTGCCGTGGGCGTCGGCGGTGTGGAGGGTTGAGCCGTCGAGGAGGGCTGCGGCGTCGGAGAACTTGCCCTGGGGGCTGGTGATGTGGACGGGGCCGCGGCTCTTGAAGCGGGCGGCGTAGTCCTGGGCCAGGCGGTGGATGGTGTGGCCCTCCGGCACGGGGCGGCTCCTTTCTTACGCGGTTGCCTCCGGTTGGGGG